>DAIOHI010000036.1:0-12587 GCA_036744815.1 Paludibacteraceae bacterium | reverse complement strand
ATTTTAAAGTCCTCCGCTTATATTTATTACTTGTCCTGTAATATAACTTGCATTTTCGGATGCTAAAAATCCAACTAGATCCGCGACTTCTTCCGGTTTCCCGAAACGTCCGCTAGGAACAAGTTTTTTCAATTCATCCTGATTCAAATCTTTAGTCATATCGGTATCGATAAATCCGGGAGCAACAGCATTAACCGTTACCTTTTTCTTGGCTGCCTCAAGCGCAAGCGACTTTGTAAGACCAATAACACCCGCTTTTGCCGCAGAATAATTGCACTGTCCTGCCATTCCATTCACTCCTGAAATAGACACGATATTAATAACACGACCAAACTTCTTATTCATCATATATTTGAGTAAGGCACGAGTAACATAAAAAGTTGCATTTAAACTTGTATTCAATACCGAATTCCATTCTTCATCCGCCATCCAAAACATTAGATTATCCTTGCGAATACCGGCATTATTTACCAAAACTGCGATATAATCATCCGGATGTGCAGCCTGCCATTCGGACAAAACTTTGTCAACAAGCGTGCCATTCGCAACATCGAAGGGTAATAATTCGGCACTTCCGCCTTCTTCCTCGATCAAGCGCTTAGTTTCTTCGGCGGCATCTTTATTCGATTGATAATTGATAATGACCGAATAACCTATTTCGGAGAGTTTCCGACAAATTGCTCGACCGATTCCTCGCGAACCGCCTGTAACTAATGCATATTTTTTCATAATATTTATTTTGGCACTTGTTTTATTTGTGCATCATTAAATAGAGCTTCATTTGCTCAATTTCCTTGTATTTGGGCGTATCGTCAACAAACATAGGAAAAAACTCTCGTATTTCGTGATATATTTGCTTTCCTTTATCAGAAAGTTTATCCTGAATTTTCAGATAATCGATAGCCTGCACAATTGCCATATAATGAATACTCATCACTTGAAAGGAATTTTCGATAACAGTTTTGGTAATCTGCGCCGCATTCGTTCCCATACTGACAACATCCTGATTATCATTATTATTAGGGATACTGTGGATGTACATCGGATTGGAGAGCGTTTGACACTCGGCAGTGGTAGAAGTTGCCGTAAATTGCGCTGCCTGCAGCCCGTAATTCAAGCCTTTCACTCCTAAATTGACAAAAGGTGGAAGAATATTGTTAATCCGATCGTGGAAAAGATAATTCATTTGACGTTCGGCAAGCATGGTAAGCTTTGTTACCGCAATTTTCAGTTTATCCATTTCGAAAGCCACATAATCACCATGAAAATTGCCTCCATGGAAAACATTCCCTGCCTGGCGGTCAACAATCGGATTGTCGCTGGCAGAATTAAGTTCGTTGATTAATACTGTTTCGGCATTCTCAATTTCGTCCCACACCGGACCCAAAATTTGTGGCACACAACGCAAAGAATAATACTCTTGTACTTTATCTTGAATGTATTCTTCTTCGCTACGATGATTATAAAAATATTCCTCTCGGTGGCGTATTCTTTGCGTTCCGGCAAGAGTTTCGCGCATTTTCAACGCAACAGCCTGCTGTCCTTTATGAAGCTTTGTACGGTTGAGTTCTTCCGAAAAATAATCGTCGAAGGAAGCGGTAATTTCATTTACCATACAAGAAGCTATTATCGCCCAATTAAGCAATTTTTTCGAATAAATAAGATTTACCAAACCAATACCGGTCATTGCCGAAGTTCCGTTTGCCAAAGCTAATCCTTCGCGAATGTGCATTGTAATCGGATTCAAATTTAGTTCCCTCATTACATCGGCGGTTTCCCGACGCTTGCCTTTATAAATGACTTCGCCTTCGCCAATAAGACAAAGAGCCAGATGCGACAACTGAACAAGATCGCCACTTGCGCCTACGCTTCCGTGTTCGAAAATTAAAGGCGCGATGTCATGGTTAATAAATTGAGCAAGTAAAGTGATAACTTCGGGATGAATGCCCGAGTAGCCTCGAAGGAAAGTACCTAAACGCGCTATCATAACAGCTTTCACATACATAGGCGAAAGTAAATTACCCGTACCTGTGCTGTGGCTTCTGATGATATTATATTGAAGTTGCGTTCGGAACTCGTCGCTCACACGGTATTGAGCCATAGGACCAAAACCCGTATTAATACCATAAATTAGTTTTTCTTCCGAGAATTTTTTAAGAAAGTCGAAACCGGCTTCTACATTATCCAAAACGTCCTTTGCTAATTCAACATTTTCGCCGCCAAACAAGACTGCTTCTATCTGATCAACACTTAATTCGCTTGTAGTAATTTTCACTTTTATGATAATAATAAGTTGCAAAACAGGCTAAACATGAAGAAAGATCATTACCTAAAATAAGCATCGAGCAAGTATCTTTCATACGTTTTTCCAAAAATGACAACAAAAATAACAAAATAAAACAAAATGTGAAAGAATGATAATGAGAGAATATGAAACTTGAATGCCGGAAATGAATTCTCTTTTGGACGATAACAAGTCGCCAGTCTTTTCATTAGCACATTACATCAAAAATTAATACTTTTGTAAAACCAATTAAAAACTATAATTCTATAATATGAAGCATTATTTTGTCATCGCCTGTGCTTTGCTGTTTGTTGCCTCACTACTGTTATTTTCTTTTTCATCGCCATCAGCCTCTCATGCTGACAGTAGCGAAATATTTGTTTCTACACCTTATATTCCCGAAAAAGTTGATTTTGCAGGAGAAAAAGTACCTCTCAATCTATTCGATGTCCGTGAAAGTTTCGAACGTGAAATCATCGTAAACAGCAATCTTCATTCTGCTACTTTACAAAACATGAAGCGAGTGAGCCGTTACTTTCCTGCAATCGAAACAATATTAAAGGCAAACGGAGTTCCGGATGATTTCAAATACCTTGCTCTTATCGAAAGTGATTTTCGCAATCAAATATCGCCTCGTGGCGCGACAGGTTTCTGGCAGTTTATGAAAGGCGCAGCATCGGATTATAATTTGGAAGTAAACGATGAAGTGGATGAACGTTATCATGTAGAAAAATCGACCGAAGCAGCTTGTGCCTACCTGAAAAAGGCATATAATATTTTTGGAAACTGGACAATGGCTGCTGCCTCCTACAATATGGGAATGCGAGGACTTGGCAATCAGATAAAACGTCAAAAATGTGATTATTACTACGATATGCTGCTCAGCGAAGAAACTATGCGTTATATTTTTCGTATCGTTGCGGTTAAAACTATTTTGAATAATCCCGAAAAATATGGATACTCGGTATCTAAAGAAGAAAAATATCTACCTATCCCTTATACGGAAGTTAGCGTTAAAGGGGCTGTCGAAAGTTGGGCGGATTTTGCTTTCGAACACGGCACCAATTATAAAATGCTCAAACTATTAAACCCATGGCTTCGCGATGCAAAACTCGCCAATCCTAAACAGAAAACCTACATTATAAAAATACCCGAACAAGGATTCAGAGGCGACACCTCGCATCGTATTCAAAACATGAAAGCCGATGCTATTGAAGAAAGTAGCCGCGACGAAAAAATTGACATTTCGGAATAAATGTTAAGATATTAGGATCAAGATTGAAGGAATAGACCTCGAACTCTTTTATTGTTATTAAAGCATCTTTGATATAAGTTTTTCTAATTTCAACAAATCTTCGGTAAACTTACGAATGCCTTCGGATAGTTTTTCGGTAGCCATGGCATCTTCGTTCATCATCCAGCGAAAACTCTTTTCATCGGCTTTTACTGGCTTAATAGTCATATTTAAAGCTGATTTTTCGTCCATTTTTTTCATCAATTTTCCGTTATTTTCTTCTAATTCTTTAAGCAAGGCAGGAGAAATGGTTAATAAATCACAGCCGGCAAGCTCTGTGATTTCTCCGATATTACGAAAACTTGCTCCCATTACCTGAGTTTTATAAGCAAACTTCTTGTAATAGTTGTAAATAGAAGTAACTGAATGCACACCGGGATCGTCTTCTGCCGGAATATGAGAAACGCCACGGTCTTTCTTATGCCAATCGAGGATGCGCCCAACAAAAGGCGAGATAAGCGTTACTCCCGCTTCGGCACAAGCCACAGCTTGAATAAGCGAAAAAAGCAAAGTCAGATTGCAGTGAATACCTTCTTTCTCGAGTATTTCGGCAGCGCGTATTCCTTCCCAAGTAGAGGCGATTTTAATCAAAATTCTTTCGCGCGAAATTCCCGCATCTTCGTAAAGAGCTATTAATTTTCGGGCTTTATCCACCGTTGCCTCAGTATCGAAAGACAAGCGGGCATCGACTTCCGTAGAAACTCGTCCGGGAACAATCTCCAAAATTTTCAAGCCAAAATTAACGGATAATTTATCCAAGGACAAGTTCAATTGTTCAGCTTTGCCACCCGAACGAAGACGAGCGTAGTTAATTGCATCTTTCACCAGTAAGTCATATTTCGGATCGGTGGAAGATGCATAGATTAGAGATGGATTGGTGGTGGCATCAATAGGTTTGTAGCTTACCATAGAAGCGAAATCTCCGGTATCAGCCACGACTTTTGTGTGTTTTTTCAATTGTTCGAGCAGGTTCATGATAAGAGATATTAGATGATTGAACGATATTCAAGACTTCAAATATAGGCTTTTAAAAGCAAAAATCAAACAGAAAAATGGAAAATAAATTATTTTGTCAACTATATTTTTAGACCTGATTTCTCACTTGCTAATTTTTTGTTTATTTTGAGAACATTTATTGAACAATGCTAAAGAAGGCAAAGCATTTAGTGAAATTGTTTTTTTATTATTTTCGAGCAAAAATTGTATCTTTGTGTTTATTATCGAATTTTCTAATAAAAATAGTTACTCACACAATGAAAAAAATCTTTTTATTTTTTATGGTTGGATTACTGGTTTCGGCATGTGCCAAAAATGAAAACCCTTTCTTGACGACTTACACGACTCCTTTCGAAGTCCCTCCTTTTGATAAAATAAAAACAGAACATTACCTGCCGGCATTTACCGAAGGCATCGCTCAACATCAAGCCGAAATTGACGCTATTGCCGCCAATTCGGAAAAAGCCAGCTTCGAAAATACTATTGAAGCCTTGGAATACAGCGGCGAAATTTTGTCGAGAGTTTCTACTGTTTTCTACGCTTTGCTGTCGTCGGACACGAACGAAACTATGGATTCTATCGCCGAAGCGGTATCTCCTCTTCTATCAACTCATAGCGACAACATCTACTTAAACAAGGATCTTTTTGTCCGGGTAAAAAGCTTATACGAAGATAAAGCCAATTTGGCTCTGACTTCAGAACAAGATCGTTTGTTAGAAAAATATTATAAAAACTTCATTCGCAGCGGTGCCGGATTGGACGAAACGCAACAAAATCGCCTTCGCGACATAAACAAAGAACTCGGATTGCTTGAGTTAGCTTTCGGACGCAATGTGCTTGCCGAAACAAATTCTTATAAAAAATATGTAACGAGCGAAAGCGAATTAGCAGGATTGCCTGAAAGCGTGAAACAAGCAGCGTACGAAGATGCCAAGCAAGCAGGCGAAGAAGGAAAATGGTTGTTTACAACACAAAAATCAAGCTTTATTCCCGTGTTGCAATACAGCGAAAACCGCGAATTACGCAAAGAATTGTTGATGGCATATTCCAACTTGGCAAACAACAATAACGAATATGATAATAAAGAAATCATTAACAAAATCATGAAATTGCGAGTAGAGAGAGCTCAATTGTTGGGTTACAACAGTCCAGCCGACTTTATTCTCGAACCAACCATGGCTAAAACGCCGGATGCGGTAATGACATTTTTGAAAGAACTTTGGACTCCATCTTTGGAAAAAGCAAAAGCAGAAGCTGCTGAACTGCAACAAATGATGGATAAGGACGTGAAAGGACAAAAACTGGAAGCATGGGATTGGTGGTTTTACGCAGAAAAATTGCGGGTGGAAAAATACAGTCTGGATGAAGAAGCATTACGCCCTTATTTCAAATTAGAAAACGTTCGTAAAGGCGCTTTCGACTTAGCAAGCAAACTTTGGGGACTTCAATTCAAAAAGATTAGCAACTTGTCGCTTTATAATCCGGAAGCCGAAACTTTTGAAGTTAGCAATGCCGACGGTTCGCTAATCGGAATTTTATATACCGACTATTTTCCACGTACAAGCAAGCGTTCGGGCGCATGGATGACGAACTTTACCGAGCAATATAAAAAAGACGGAAAGAGCCATCGTCCCGCAATTGTAAACGTAGGAAACTTCACAAAACCGACTGCCGACAAACCGTCGCTGCTCAGCATGGATGAGGTAGAAACGCTTTTCCACGAATTTGGACACGCTTTGCACGGATTGTTGTCACAATGTACTTATCCAACTATTTCGGGAACAAACGTTCCGCGCGACTTTGTTGAACTGCCTTCTCAAGTGATGGAAAATTGGTGTTTCGAACCCGAAATTATGAAAACTTATGCTTTCCATTACGAAACTGGCGATTTGATTCCCGACGAATTGATTCAAAAAATTCAAAACTTAGGAACTTTCAATCAAGGTTTCGTACAAGTTGAATTCCTTTCGGCTGCATTGTTGGACATGGATTACCATATGATGAACGAAGTGAAAGATATCAATGTAACAGAATTTGAAAATACCGCTCTGAAAAATTTAGGAATGATGCCCGAAATCATTGTTCGTTACCGCAGTACTTACTTCAATCACATCTTCCGAGGCGGTTATTCTGCCGGTTATTACAGCTACAAATGGGCTGAAGTACTTGATGCTGATGCCTTCCAAGCATTTAAAGAAACGGGCGATTTGTACAACCAAACAGTAGCCGAAGCTTATCGAAAAAATATTTTAGAAAAAGGAGGAAGTGAAGATCCGATGAAACTTTATATCGACTTCCGTGGCGCAGAACCAAACAGTGACGCGTTGTTGAAAAAAATCGGATTGAAATAACAAGAAGTTTTCAGGTTTCAGAATTTCAAAATTTTCAGAACAAGATTTGGTGTTTCAGAATTGAAGCTAACAAAAATCAAGTTCCAAGATTTTGAAATTCTGAAATATTGAATTTTTGGAACTCTAAGCTCATGCAACGACAAAGTTTTATCCGACACTTTATATCGCCAAGCATTCCCGCCATGTTTTTGCAAATCCTGCTTTGTTGTGGAATTTGGTTTGCTGTGTCCTTTATAAATCCGTCTGTTGTTTCTGTCGATAATATCTCGCTGGCGGCAAGCGAATTGATGTCGCTCCTACCCGATTTTCAGCTAATTCCTAACATAATCAGCTTGGCGCTATGCATTTTTAATGCTTTTCTAATCTCGCTTCTCAACACAAAACATACGCTAATACGAACTCGAAGTTTCCTTCCGACCTTTATTTTTATGCTTTTGATGTCGGTTTGGAAAGATGTGCATGTCTTGTATTTTTCACATTTAGCGCTCAGTTTTTTTCTTTTTTCTCTGTTCTTTTTTATGAATATGTTCCGCAATCCTAAAGCGGTTGAACAAGCATATATGGGAAGCTTTCTATTAGCTTGCGCAGGTTTAATTATTCCTCAATATTTTTTCATTATCGTTATTTGCTGGATTAGTTTTATTAGTTATCAGGCATTTTCTCTTCGCACATTTCTTGCTTCGCTTTTCGGTTTACTAACTCCCTGTATATTATATCTCGTTTATCTTTTTTATGTAAGCAATGGAAATATCGATTTTCAGATGCTTTGGAATTATTTCCAGATAGAACTAAATACGAACTTTGATTATCTATCGATCAATGAAATTATTTATTTTGCCGCGATATTGATCATTTTTATTCTTTGTGCGATATTTATGTACGTTGATTTCAGTAAAGATGTTCTGCGCACACGGAAGAATTTGAATTTCTTCGTATTTTTTATTATTTTTTCTGTATGTTTTCGCTTGCTTTACAGTCAAGCTTTTGCTGCATTAATGCCTCTCACAAGCATTGGAACAGCGTTAATACTTTCACATAGTTTCACTTTGAAGCGATCAAAACTTCAAGCAATTTTATTTCTTTCTTTTTGTCTGATCAATATAATTTTTGCTATTTCAGAACTTTATTTCTAGAACAAAAATATGATAGGATTGATGGAACTCGGATTTTTTGGATTGTTTTTAGCGGCATTTTTAGCAGCGACAGTCGTTCCTTTTAGTTCTGAAATAATTTTTACGGCAATGGTTTTTGGCGGTTTCGATCCATGGACTTGCGTAATCGTTGCAACAGCGGGAAACTGGTTGGGCGGAATGACTTGCTATTATTTGGGGAGATTGGGCAAAATAGAATGGATCGAAAAATACTTTCGCGTAAAAAAAGAAAAAGTCGAACAATTTACCGGAAAAATTCAAAAATACGGTGATTGGGTTGCTTTCTTTTCATTTCTACCCGGCATAGGAGATGTTATCGCTATCGCTTCCGGCTTTTTTCGCTGTCGTTGGTGGGTGGTAGCGATTGCTATGTTGCTCGGAAAATTTGTTCGCTACGTTATCTGGATGTATATAAACGGATTATTTCTGTAATACAATCACTCATTTACTTTAGAAAAATCTAATTATTTTTCCAGCCAAATATCAATTCGTCCCAAATAAAGTCCACTTTTACCCATTTGCGCAACAACTACCGGCTTACCGTCAGCATTAGCTTCAGTTCTATTTTCGATCAATTCATGAGAATGTCCACCAACAATTACATCTACATATTTTGTTGCACGGGCAATATCGAAATCGTTGACCATATTCTCTTTTGTACCTAAATGAGACAAGCAAATAATTATATCGCATTTTTCTTTTTTTAAGAACGATGACATATTTACAGCTGTCTGAACTGGATCTTTGTATATCACTCCACGATAATTAGAAGCCATGATCAATCCTTTAGGTTCGACACCGAGAGCAAACAAACCGATTTTTATTCCATTTTTTTCAATAATAATGTAGGGTTTCAAGATATTGGACAAATCGCTTCCGCTGACTTCATAATTCGAAGAAAGAACAGGAAAATTTGCTTCAGACAATACAACAGCCAACGTATCAACACCGTTATCGAATTCATGATTTCCCAAGGTTGCTGCATCATATTTCATGCGGTTCATGGCGTCTATTTCTATCCGTCCATTGAAAAAATTAAAATAAGGCGATCCTTGCCAATAATCTCCGGCATCGACCAAAAGCACATTTACTTCTTCTTTTCTAATCTTATCAATAATTCCCATCCGGCGTGCATATCCACCCATATTAGGAAATCGGGCACTTTCTTCCGTTGGCTCAACCTGACTATGCGTATCGTTGGTATGCAAAATAACTAATTTCGTTTTTTCGCCGGCAAAAAGAATTTGTCCCCATAGAACAAGCGCGATAACACAGAATAATCGAGCTACAGATGCTTTATTAATCAACATAATAAATTCTTTTATCTAATTTCGAATTGATTTCTTTTCCTTCTTTTGTTTTTGATACAATATAATTGATATAAACATCGCGTAGTTTCAATCCTGTATCCCATCGTCTTTCGTAGTCTGCTAGCTGAACTAATTTATCGTTTCCACCTGCCAAATAGTCGTTTGTAGCTATCAAATAAAGCTTATTTTTTTCTATTTCCTTGCCATTAATTTCGATATTTACCGCGCGATTATCCTTTATTCCCATCTTCACTCCACTTATGCCTTCACCATCTACCGAAGCTATGACATCTAATAAGGCTGCCAGTTTTTCGCCCGTCAACCACAACACAACTAATTCATTTTCAAAGGGCATCAGTTCAAATATATTTCTCTTGCTTATATCTCCTTTTGATATTTGCGTGCGCAAACCACCCATATTAACAATAGCAATATCTGTCACCGAATCGAATTTTTCAAACAGAACTTCACGTAACATATCGGCACTAAAATTAGAGAGTAAACTCTCCGGACGACTCACTGTCATATCTACAGCCGAACGACCAATCACTGTATTCAATTCGCTATCAATTTTTTGTTTGTAAGGCAACAAAAAAGCTTCGTATTCTTTATCAGCGATAATATCGGCTGTGCTATCAACCGCTATTTTCGACGAAACAGCCGTTGCTATCTGCCATCTGTTTGGTTGGCAGGAAACTATAAAAAGTAAAACAACAAGGCTAAATAATGTATTCTTAAAAGACATGATTCTAATCTGTTTTTAATATGACTGAGGCAAAGATAATAAATAAAAAACTAGGTAGATAAATAATGATTCTTGCTCCTATTACTTACCGTTTATCATTAAATTTAGGCACATACTATAAGCATCACTTCCATCTTTATAATAATTCTTTTTCAGAGAATGTTCTTGAAATCCTTTCTTTTTGTACAAGGAAATAGCCGCATTATTGTTGACTGAAACCTCAAGAAAAATTGATTTTATTTGATTTTGATAAGAAAACTCCAATACTTTATCCATCAGAATTTCGGCAATACCATTTCCTCTAAATTTCGGAGCAACAGCAATCGAATAAATCCTTGCATTATTATAACGCCGATTTAACAACAAGGAAATATAAGCGGAAATTTCTCCGGCATATTCAGCTAAATAAAAAACGCCATTAGCTTCAGAAATAAGGTAAGCCAAGCTTCGACGCGAGAAAGATTCTTCTGCAAAGCAACTTTTTTCTATCTCCCAAACCGATATTAGATCTTCATGAAGGGCTTCTCGTATAGCAATATTAGCTTTCATCGCGATCTTGATTCGAGTGAACGAATGAAATAATTTAGAATTCTATAATACAGTTCGTCGCCTAAAATTGCATCTTCAATTCCATAATCAATACTTGGATTATCATTTATTTCGATTACCACCGGTTGATTATTAATTACCTTCAAATCAACGCCATAAAGTCCTTTTCCTATCAACGCAGAAGCTTTCAATGCAGCACGTATCACATTTTGAGGCACTTGATAGAGTGGAAGAGTATCCACAAGTCCTGTCTTATCGCCTCCTTTTCCGTTATGATTATATATTTGCCAATGCCCTTTAGCCATATAGTATTTGCAAGCAAATAAAGCTTCGCCATTCAATATACCGATACGCCAATCGAAATCCGTTGGAATATATTCTTGCGCCAATAAAATTGCTGATTTTTCGAATAAATTATTTCGCACTTCTTTAAAATCCGCTTCGCAGCTTACTTTTCGCATTCCAATAGAAAAAGATCCATCGGGGATTTTAACAATAAAAGGAGAGCCTATTTTTGCAGAAACATCATCAAAACTATCGTCATTCGAACGAAATATAAGCATCGAAGCCGGAATCGGTATTTTTTCTCTCTCAAGTAATTCGTTGAGATAGACTTTGTTTGTGCATCTGATAATAGAAATCGGATCATCGATAACAACCATATCATTTTGTTTGGCTTTTTGTGAAAGATGAAAGGAAATATCGTTGATTGAAGTTGTCGAACGGATAAACAGCGCATCAAATTCCATCAAGCGAACAGAATCTTCCTCCGTAATCAGTTCGGCGTAAATATCCATTTTCTTTGCTAAATCCAAAAACTTAGCCAAAGCTTTTTTATTGCTTGGAGGAAGTTTTTCTGCCGGATCATGAAGAATAGCCAAATTATAACGGGAATGTTTTGTTGATCGTGGTGTTCGCCAAATCTTCTTATTAAAATTATCGAGAGCTTCTGCAAAATAATTTTGCTCTTCGTCGGACAGCTCATTCAAAGGCAATGTCTGCAAACTTTCAATTTGGTTGCGCTGATTCGCATTCATAACAACCCGGATAAGTGGCGCTGGATAATTATCAAAAATAAAACGGGCAATACGCTCCAATCCTTTCTCTTTACAAAAACCAAAATAAATATTCAAACACCAGGAAGTTCCGGAAGGAATCTCATTTTTCTGAATCCATTGATAACAGATCTTATGCAGGGCGCTATCCATGCGAATCCCTCTGCCAGTTTCGAGTTTGTTGATTATATCTATAGCTGGAATAACCTTATGTCCACGAGCTTGCGCTAATAATGAACAATAATATCCCTCCGAATTATAACTGTAATCTTTGCTTAAATTAATAATAAGCTGATTTTTCCCATAAGGTTTATGCTTAAGATAATCGGATACGCTCATAATGCTGCGCGTTTCGTAGTAAGGTTGCCAATCTTTCAGGTCATCAAGTAGAACGAGTACACTATTCATATAATTATTAAATAAGAATATCCAAAGGTACATATTCTTTGTAATTTGGAATATGATTTTGAATAGAATTTAATCCTTAGCTATCATAAATTTTACCGAGCAGGGATTGCTTTAAGGAAGCTTGCTTGCTCATTATGGGCGGCAATGTGTTGCTCAAACAAAAAAGTCCTTCAAAGAGATTCTCTGAAGGACTTTTAAAAAACGGCGGCTATCTACTCTCCCGCTTGCGCAGTACCATCGACGTGGACAGGCTTAACTTCTCTGTTCGGAATGGGAAGAGGTGGAACCCTGTCGCTATAACCACCTAAGTAGCTTATAGTTTACAGTTGATAGTCAAAGAATTAGGCATAATGCTTTATCTTCTTTACAAACTCTGTAACCAAAATATGTTTTGACAAATAAAGAATAGAAAGAAAGTAACAAACAAGGATATGAACAATACCA
>DAIOHI010000035.1:0-12609 GCA_036744815.1 Paludibacteraceae bacterium | reverse complement strand
TACAAAGCGGTGGAAGCTTGCAGCGACTTTGCTTGTTCTTTGGGCATCAATATCCCGACAGGAAAGGACAGTCTTTCGATGACACAAAAATATGGCGACGAAAAAGTGTTTTCGCCAGGAACGGTAATTATTTCAGCCGGAGCCGAAGTGTCCGACGTAAAGAAAACCGTTAGTCCTGTGTTGGTAAATGACAAAGATACGGCGCTTTATTATATTGATTTCTCTTTCGATACACATAAATTGGGCGGTTCGGTATTGGCTCAAACCCTCAATAAAATAGGCGACGAAGCACCGACTGTAAAAGACGCTGATTATTTTAAATCGGCTTTCGAAAGCATTCAGGATATATTGAATAAAAATCTGATTCTTGCCGGACACGACATTTCGGAAGGCGGCATGTTCACCGCTTTGCTCGAAATGTGTTTCGCAAATGTAAACGGCGGCTTGAATGTAAATTTGGATGCAATTGCCGAAACATCTTTGGTAAATATCCTTTTTGCCGAAAATCCCGGAGTATTGATTCAGATAAAAAACAAAGATAAAAAAGCGGTAGAAAAACTATTGACGGAAAATGGCGTGGGCTTTGCTCAAATAGCTGAACCTATTGACGAACGCCGTTTGGAAATCCGACGAAAAAAAGATGCTTATTCTTTCTCGATAAACGAATTACGCGACGCTTGGTATTATCCATCTTATCAGCTCGACCGCAAACAAAGCGGCGAAGCTTGTGCCGAAGCTCGTTTTAATAATTACAAAAAGCAGCCGCTTGAATTTGCTTTCAATGCCGATTTTAGCGGAAAATTATCGCAATTTGGCTTATCGCAAATACGCAAAACGAGTGGAATTCGTGCGGCAATTATTCGCGACAAAGGTACGAATGGCGACCGCGAAATGGCTTATTCGCTATATTTAGCAGGTTTTGATGTGAAAGACGTTCACATGACCGACCTCGCAAGCGGACGTGAAACGCTCGAAGATGTAAATATGATTGTGTTCTGCGGAGGTTTCTCCAATTCCGATGTATTAGGATCGGCAAAAGGCTGGGCAGGCGGTTTCTTGTTTAACGAAAAAGCCAAACAAGCACTCGATAATTTCTACAAACGCAAAAATACTTTGAGTCTCGGTATTTGCAACGGTTGTCAATTGATGATTGAATTGAACTTGGTAAATCCTGAACACGATGTTCGTCCACGTATGCTGCACAACGATTCACACAAATTTGAATCGGAGTTTGTAGGCGTTAGAATTCCTGAAAATCATTCGGTAATGTTCTCGTCGTTGGCAGGAAGCCAACTTGGGATTTGGGTGGCTCATGGCGAAGGAAAATTCTATTTACCGAAGGCAGAAAAAGATTATCACGTTATTGCAAAATATTCCTATGCGGGCTATCCGGCAAATCCGAATGGATCGGATTACAATGTAGCCGGAATTTGCTCAGCCGATGGTCGTCATTTGGCGATGATGCCTCACTTGGAACGCGCTATTTTTCCTTGGCAATGGGCGCATTATCCTGCTGACCGGAAAAACAGCGATCAAATTACTCCTTGGGTCGAAGCATTTGTAAATGCTCGCAAATGGGTGGAAGCGAATACTGATAAATAGTTTGGACTTGCGAATTGGAATTCGCAAAATCGGAAGAAATAAAACAGGTGGTGAAAATAAGCCTAAGAGCCTATCGCCACCTGTTTTTTGCCAATCATTTGTAGCTAAGAAAAACAAACATTGATACGAAAATATAGCAAATTTGCTCTGAGATAGGGAGAATTTAATGCTAAATGCGGTAAATTTGCGTTTCAAAATGCCATGATAAATTTAAAGAAACACATATTCTTTTTCCTTTTTTATGTAGCAAGCACTGCGTTTATCTTTGCGTCGGAGGAAGTGAATGTGTCGAGTAGTTATGAAAACGGGCATTTTATAACGCGTTGTGCTGTTCGCCTCAAAGCATCGGATGCGATTGTTCATAAAATGATAGACGATTTTGTTCGTCAGGATAAATATCATTTGGATTCATTGTTTACATGGGCGCTAAAGGATTTGAAACTTCAGGGAGAAGAAGGCGAAATCTTAGTTTACAACCTGAAATCGACAGTTTACGATGCCGATAAAGATATTATTCGTGGAAAAATGGATGTGTCGGTTCCGCGCGTATATACCGTTAAAGATTTTTTGGTAGATACCCGTGTTACAAAAATAGTTAAGAATGGAGAAGTCGAGATGTATTTTGAGGTGTTGAAAGCCGACGCTTTTGTGAAAACAACCACCGCAAAGTTGAATATCACTCGAATAAATAAAAACGATGTGTATTGCAAATTGGAGTCGACAATGAGTTTTGGTTGGTTCTTCAATATCTTTATCAGCCAAAAACGTTATAAAGAAACTGCCGAATGGCGCTTCGAGCAATTGATGAAAAATTTAAAAAAAACGGCAGAAAGTAAGTCGCGCTAAAAAAGAATAATATGAAAAAGACTATCTTCTTACTTATATTAATATCCTTCAGCCATTGTTTATTGTCGGCGCAGGATTCTTTTTCTTCGTCTCATAAAAAAGGTGTTTTTACGACAATAGGTAAAGTTAAAATAAATGCAGCCTTTCAATCGGCAAATAGCAGCGTTGACAAATTTTTGACAGAATATCATACAAATTTCAACGCTTTGTTTACTTGGGCGTTTAAAGGACTGAAACTGAAAGGCGAAAAAGATGATTTTACCATATATAATATCAAAGCGCACATATCCGCGAACTCTGTTGCAAAGGGTAAAATGGATATGAATATTACTTTGATAAACAAAAATTATCCGGATGTTAATTATACAGTAGAGTTAAAAAAAACGCATAACAGTTCGGATAAAATAACGATATTATATCACATGACTCAATGCGATCATGTGATTAAAACGGTAACAGCCAATGTAGAAGTTGTTCGCGAAAGCGATAAAGTTTCATGGATTATATTAAAAGCTGATGTAGAGTTGACGAGATTTTACGATACATTTATGACGCAAAAACAATACAACGAAAACATAGAATCGCGTATGAAAAAGTTCATTGAAAATCTACGCGACGAAGCCGAAAAATAAACTAGCAACATAAGAAATCTTGAAAATACTGAAACAATAAAATTATATATGTCAGAAAAATCATTATTAGATAAATTAGACGGATTACAACATAAGTTCGAAGAAGTTTCGCTGCTAATCACTGATCCTTCGGTAATTGCGGATATGAAGCGTTACGTGAAATTGAACAAAGAATACAGCGAACTGGAAAAAATAATGAAGGCTCGCCATGCTTACAAAACGGCGATGGAAAATCTTTCCGAAGCCAAAACGTTACTTCTGACAGAAAGCGATCCCGAAATGCGTGAAATGGCAAGATCGGAGATTGATGAATTGGAAGTTCGAATTCCGGCTTTGGAAGAAGAGATAAAGTTTCTGCTTATTCCGGCTGATCCCGAAGACGGAAAAAATGCCGTTGTCGAAATACGTGGCGGAACCGGTGGTGACGAAGCTGCTATTTTTGCCGGCGATTTATTTCGTATGTATAGTAAATATTGCGAAGATAAAGGATGGAAGTTAGAAATAAGTAACGTGAACGAAGGCACTTCGGGCGGTTATAAAGAAATTGTTTTTACCGTAACGGGCGATGGTGTTTACGGCATTTTGAAATACGAATCGGGTGTTCATCGCGTTCAGCGTGTGCCGCAAACCGAAACACAAGGGCGCGTACATACTTCGGCTGCGACGGTTGCTGTGCTTCCCGAAGCCGAAGAAGTAGACTTTGAACTGAATCCCGCCGATATCGAAATGCAGACATCACGATCGGGTGGGGCAGGAGGTCAAAATGTGAATAAAGTTGAAACTAAAGTTCAGTTGACACACAAACCTACAGGAATTGTAGTTGTTTGTCAGCAAGCTCGTACGCAATTGGGTAACCGCGAATTGGCAATGCAAATGCTTCGTACAAAGCTTTACGATATTGAGTTGGCAAAGCATAATGAAGCCATCGCCAGTAAGCGCAAAACGATGGTTTCTACTGGCGACCGTTCGGCTAAAATCCGCACCTACAATTATCCACAAGGGCGTGTAACCGATCACCGCATCAATTATACGATGTACAATTTATCGGCTTTTATGGATGGCGAAATTCAAGATGTGATTAATCAATTGATTGTGGCTGAAAATGCCGAACGTTTGAAAGAAAGCGAACTTTAATCTATCTTGTATCGGCATTCTCAAGGAATAAAAATTGCAAAAAGCAAATAAAGTATTTTTCTAATAGAACTTATTTTTATACCTTTGCACGGTTTTTAATATCAGGTCAACAAATGTCTAAGTTCGCACAGTATAATATTCCACTCAAAGATGCAACAGGAGTTCATGTGTTGGAGTATGATTTGGATGAAAGCTATTTTAAAAAAATAGATAGTCCTGAAGTTAAAAAAGGGCTTGTAAAAGCCAAAGTTGTAGTTGAGAAGAAGACAACAGCTTTTGAACTTCAGTTTATGCTTGATGGATTTGTAAAAATTCCTTGCGATCGTTGCTTGGATGATATGGATCAGCCGATTCAATACAAAGATAAACTGATGGTGAAATTAGGCGATCGCTTTTCGGAAGAAAACGAAGTTGTTATCGTTCCCGAATCGGAAGGAGCAATTAATGTCGCTTGGTTTTTATATGAATTTATTGTTTTGAGTATCCCGATAAAGCATGTGCATGCTCCGGGCGAATGCAACAAAACAATGGCATCGAAGCTGAAAAAGCATGTAGTGCGTCAAAGTGACGATAGTAGCAACGACAGCGATTTAGAACTTGATGATGAAGATGACTTTTCTTCAGACGAAGTATCAACTGACCCGAGATGGGACGGATTACAAAATATATTAGATAACAATTAATAAAATACGAAAATGGCACATCCTAAGAGAAAACAATCGAAGCAACGTACCGCGAAAAGGAGAACTCACGATAAAGCAAAACTTCCAACATTGGCAGTTTGTTCTAATTGTGGAGCAACTCATATTTACCATACAGTATGTGGTGAGTGCGGTTACTACAGAGGAAAATTGGCGATTGAAAAATTGGCAATTTAATTAAAATAACAATTATTCGCACGAATCGCATATTAGCGTTTTGATAAAAATAGCTAAGCCCTGAGTGTCGATACTTTAGGGCTTTTTTTTATTACGGTTTAATCCAAAATTATATGTCTAAAATTCATGCAGTTATCACAGGAGTAGGAGGCTACGTTCCCGGTTACATACTCAACAATCAGGAATTGAGCTCAATGATGGATACAAGTGATGAATGGATAACAACTCGTGTTGGTATTAAAGAACGCCACATTTTAAAAGAAAAAAATACCGGAACTTCTTTTTTGGCGGCGAAAGCAATCGAAGATTTATTTTCGAAAACGAATGAGTCGCCCGAAAATATAGAACTTGTAATTTGCGCAACAACTACAGCCGATCATATTTTTCCATCCTGCGCGGCAATGACAGCCGAAAGAGCAGGCATTAAAAATGCATTGGCGTTCGACATTCAAGTCGCTTGTTCGGGTTTTATTTCGGGATTAGAAATAGGAGCGGCATTTATCGAGTCGGGTAAATATAAAAAAGTATTGGTTATCGGGGCGGAAAAAATGTCGTCAATTACCGATTATACCGATCGTACAACAGCACCTTTGTTTGGTGATGGAGCCGGTGTTGTTTTGCTTGAGCCTACTACTGAAAATTTGGGAATTATGGATTCTCTTATCCATACCGATGGTTCGGGAGCTAAACATTTGCACTTGAAAGCTGGCGGTTCGGCTTATCCGACTTCGTCCGAAACTCTCGAAAAAAGAGAGCATTATATTTATCAGGAAGGTCAACATGTATTCAAACATGCGGTTTCCAATATGTCGGATGTTTCTGCTAATATTATGGAGAAAAATAATCTGACTAAGGATGATATCGCGTGGTTGATTCCTCATCAGGCTAATCTGCGTATAATTGATGCTGTTGCAAAACGTACGGGAGTTGAATATGAAAAAATAATAATCAATATCGAGCGTTACGGAAACACATCGGCGGCAAGTATTCCTCTTTGTTTGTGGGAATCGTCATCGAAGTTTAAAAAAGGCGACAATATCATTCTTACTGCTTTTGGTGCCGGATTTACTTGGGGAGCCGTTTATTTGAAATGGGGATATTAGATTAAAAATAAAATTTTATCATAAATGATATAAAGAGTATCTTTGGGTACTCTTTTTTTTACTAAAATAAGTAATCAAATATTATATATATAATGACAAATTCTTCTGTTTTTAGCAACTGTAACTATAAAGTTGCCGATATATCATTAGCCGATTTTGGTCGGAAAGAAATAGAAATTGCCGAAAAAGAAATGCCTGGTTTAATGGCTTTGCGTGCGAAATATGGAAAAGTAAAACCATTGAAAGGCGCCCGAATCATGGGCTCTTTGCACATGACCATACAAACAGCGGTGCTTATCGAAACCTTAGTTGAATTGGGCGCAGAAGTTCGTTGGTGCAGTTGCAATATCTATTCAACGCAAGATCATGCTGCCGCAGCTATTGCTGCTGCCGGAGTTCCTGTTTTTGCATGGAAAGGTGAAAATTTAGCCGAATATTGGTGGTGTACATTGCAGGCTTTGACTTTCGATGGACATAAAGGACCTACAGTGATTGTTGACGATGGCGGCGACGCTACTATGATGATTCATGTTGGAGCTGCAGCAGAAAAAGAGGCATCCGTTCTTGATAAATCGGTTGATGGTGAAGACGAACGTGAACTTTATGCTATCCTAAAAAATGTATTGACGGAAGATAATTCAATTTGGACACGCATGGTTCCCGAAATACGTGGTGTTTCGGAAGAAACCACAACAGGCGTTCACCGTTTATATCAAATGTTGGAAGCGGGTTCTTTGCTTTTCCCGGCGTTTAACGTAAATGATTCGGTTACTAAATCGAAATTTGACAATCTTTATGGTTGTCGCGAATCTTTAGCCGATGGAATTAAACGTGCTACCGATGTTATGTTGGCAGGAAAAGTGGTTGTTGTTTGTGGTTATGGCGATGTGGGCAAAGGTTGTGCTAAATCTATGCGTGCTTATGGTGCCCGCGTAATGGTGACTGAAATTGATCCGATTTGCGCTTTGCAAGCTGCTATGGAAGGATTTGAAGTATGTACGATAGAAGATGCTTTGCCGGAAGGAAACCTTTATGTTACAACGACAGGTAATCGTGATATCATCCGCATCGAGCACATCGAAAAGATGAAAGATAGTGCTATTATTTGTAATATCGGACATTTCGATAACGAAATTCAGGTTGATAAATTGAAAAAATATCCAGGTATCGAGCATGTGAATATCAAGCCACAGGTTGACAAATATATTTTCCCCGACGGACATAGTGTGCTATTGTTAGCCGACGGTCGATTGGTGAATTTAGGTTGCGCCACAGGACATCCTTCCTTTGTGATGAGTAATTCCTTTACCAACCAAACATTGGCTCAAATAGAATTATTTACGAAAGAATACGAAATAGGAGTGTATCGTTTGCCTAAGCATTTGGATGAAGAAGTTGCCCGCCTGCACTTGGAGCAACTTGGTGTGAAGTTGACGAAATTAACTGATGAGCAAGCTGCTTATATCGGAGTGAGTCCCGAAGGACCGTACAAACCCGAGCATTATCGCTACTAAAAAAACAATAACAAAAAATCCGATTCATTTTTGAATCGGATTTTTTGTTATAAAGAATTGAAATATAGATTTGTTTTTTAACGAGTAATACTAAATTCGTTTTCAACAATGTTGGTAGAGGAGTTTAGTATTCCATTATAAATAAATCCTTTTCCATCTTCGATTGTTATATTTTTTATATAGCTTTTCTTTTGATAATTAGATGAAAGTATACCTCCGATTCGTTTGTACGGGATATCTAATTGAAACGAAAAATAACTGTCTGTCAAATTCGAAATTGTAATGGCTTTTTGTTTCACTGTGCTTAATAATGTTGTTCCATTATCTTGATACACCTGGTAGCTTATAAGAATTTCCTCAGGTAGCCTTTTTCCGGATACGGAGTAATCATAATTAAGTCCAAAGTCAGTTGTATATGCTCTTGTCGCATTTAATATATTATTGGTGTATTTTCCTGTAACGTTATGTGTTAAATCATAAAAAGTCAGCGATTTAGTAACACTCCCAACGCTCCACAATTCAGTTTCATTATTAAGTATTTCGATAGGGACTTTTAATAAAATAAGATCTAAAACAACATTCATGCTGGATGTAAACATTCCTTTAGAACCAAAAACCGGCTCGCAAAGAGGACTGATGCTTCCGGTTGATTCTGTTTTTATGCCAAAAGTAATATCGCCACTCATCGTGTAGGCATTGTCGAAAACCGAAATTGATGGTATTATAACTACTTCGGCGCTCGTAAACAACTCTCCGTTTAAATCGACAGACGAAGGATTTTCGCACACAATATTATTTTCGTAAATAGCCTTTGCTTTTGCTTTAAATGATTTTATATCTACAGTATATCCTATTTTGAATATCCCATTTGTGTTATATCCTAAATGACTTTCCTTTGAAATGTTGGCTTCAATTTTGGTTGGAATGTTTATATCCTGAATTTTAATTATCGCAGGTAAACTGTCGATTCCGAGGCTGTTTATCGGAATTTGTACTTCAAATTCTTGCGATTTAATATAATCCAACAATTGCTCAGGGACATATTGAATAAGATCGTTTTGATATGTTTCGTTAATGGAAGTTGAGAATTGGAAATAAGGATTCATAGTTGTTTGAATCTCAAATACAGTCGAAATTTTACTTGGCAGCAGTTGATACTTTTTGAACTGCATTCCCATGTTAAATAAAAATTTAACGTTGGTGGATGGATTATATTTTATGCCATTTAAATCGTATTCTTCGTCAAGATTAAGTATTTCCTCATAAAAATAACTTCCTTTTTTTAATATGTTTTGTTTTTTAGCAGGTATTTTACCTTCGTAAAGTTCTAATGAAAAATCGATTGATCCATTTTGAAAAACATCTCCTAATTGTGCCTGAGATGTCGTCAGTTTATAAGAGTTAGCATCTGTTTCAATGCTCTCTATCTTCCTTATAGCTTTATACTTGCCTATGTGAATATAACTTATTCTTCCAATTTCGAATTGAGAGGACAGAGACTCGTCAACATTAGATAAAACGACAATTCCGTTCTGAATATCCATCTCGGAGCTTTCCAATTTAGCATCCGCGCTCTTGATAACAATTAACTCCGGATTGACTTCGAGATTCTCTAATGAATAGCTTAAGCCATCCATAGTCCCCGACTGATTTACGGATTCAGCATTATCTGCTTGCAATTCATTTTGCACGGGACCTTCAAGATAGTCATTACAGGATGATACAAAAAATAACAGAACAAATGATAATACAGAAAAAAAGATCTTTTTCATAATAATTTTTTTTAGGTAAATAATAAGATAGAATGATTTTGTCTCTCAATTAAAATATCGAGAGGTTTTAGCAAACATAACAAAAATTATAGAAATATCATAATAATTAGACTTTTATAGATGTGAAAGAATTATACTGTTAATATTGATTTAGATTTTACAATTTATTTCCAGATATATTAGTTGTATAGCACTAGGAAATATTTAACTTTGTGAAAGTTTTTAAAAAAAATAAAAATTACTAAACAGTAGAAGGTTTATGAAAAAGCGATTTTTTGTTATTGTTTCTTTATTCTATGTGTTTTCCGCTTTGTCGGCTCAGGTTTTAGACTTAGCGAAATTAGCCAATGGAGAGCTGATATTTACGCAGACAGTTTACGACTCAGAAGAACGCTTGTATGGATATTTCTTTATTTATGAAAGAGATGCGGATAAGGATTCTAAGAAGTTGGAATATATATTGTTGGACAAAAATCTGAATAAAGTTAATAATGGCGAATTTTCCATAATGCATAATAAAAAAATTACGTATCGATATTACGATTGTACTCTCATAGACGATAAAATCGTTTTATCAAAAAATTATGCTTACACGAGTTTTGGAAATAGTTATTATTTAGTGAATACATTTCAAATATTATCGCTTGACAGTCAGACGGTATCCGGCGATTATATTTATAAAGACGGTAACATTGTTGAAGCTCCCAATGATTTGATGACACTAAAGCAGGAAAATGCAAAAACAAACACAAAGAGTATTGTATCTACGTTCTCGGGCAAAAATGGATCCGGCTTTTATATTACCGAATACGATAAAAATAACAACAATTATTTGGAAAAAGATCTTGTTTTTTTTGATAAGAATTTGAATTATAAATGGAAATATGAATATAATCCTAATGGGAGTTCAAAAGAATATACGACTTTTAATTTTTTACATTTTAAAAACAACAATCTGTATATTGCTGAAACTCATTGGGTAAAAAATGAAGTAAAAAATTACAAGATTATTGCGCTTAATTTTACTACCGGTGAAAAAATATATGAATATTTGATGGAATATCCTAAAGGTTCTTATGTACATCGCTTGAAAATCAAGGAAATAAATGGAAATTTATACATTGTAGGCGATTATATGGAGAACTCTAAAAATCTGCGTTTTGATTATACGGATAGGCAAGGTATGTATCGAATTGTGTTGGATGCCAATGGAAAAGAAGTGGATAAAAAATATTTACCATGGAGCTATTTTGCTCCCGGAATAATGCTGAAAGACAACGGTAAAGATAAAAAAGGATTCTGTCTGCTTCCGGTTAAATATTTCATTTTTAATGATGCTTCGATTTCTATTTTGTCCGAAAAATATAAACCGACCAAAAACGGCGTTTCTTTACCTATATTTCTCATAAATATTATCGTTTATAGTCTTACATATCAGCCTCAAAGAACTTCTGACTTTGTAATGATTAATTTTGATGACGAATTTAATATAAGTAAAACAGATACCATTCATAAAGAACTTACGAAAGAAAATAGTACAGATTTTTTGTTTTCGCAATATATTCAGAATGAGACTGCAGCTGTATTTTTCTATAGAAATTCCTTTAAAAACAAGGAAACAAAGAAGCGCGAAGTTGTATTGGGAATTGATGTTTTGAGAAATGGTGAACTGACAGAAGAAAAAATTCCTTTATATTCACCAAAACAGTATTATATAAATGTTTTACCTGCAAAAGAGGGTTATGTGATGCTGCATGAGTATAATGAAAAAGATAAATACAATCAAATTCGTTTAGAAAAGCTCAATTATGAGTAATCCTTTTGTAAAAAATGTTGATTCACAGTTTGTTTTCACTTTTTTGTTTAATGAAAAATGTTTGAAAAGAAATGAAATTGATTAGAGTGAAATATTTTCATGTTCTTTTGTTGTTGCTTATATTCTCGGCAGCAACGAAGGCTCAAATTTATCTTCCTATTGACACAGCAAATCTTTCTTTGCGAAAAGATAAAAGTCTTGATTATACGGAATTTAAGAAAAAGTATATTGTCGATTTTAAGAAAAATTATTCGGGTAAAGATAAATCCTATATAATTCGCAATTATACAAAGCAAACCGATAATTTTAAAGAAGATTTGGAAGGTGCTTCTTATGTTTTTGAAGATAATTTCGATCAACTCGTAGATTCTATTGTAAATTTAATTTATCAATCGAACAGTAAAATTCCTCAGGATTTGAAGTTTTACATTTCGCGCGATATCTCTTTAAATGCAATTTGTATGGGTGATAGAACTTTCATTATTAATATGGGCGCTTTCTATTTTCTTAATAACGAAAACGAACTTGCTGCGATGATTTCGCACGAAATAGGACACTTGATGCTTGAACATGGATTGAAATCGATGCAGGTTCATTATAAAGCCGAGAAAGTAGATGCTAAAGCTAATTTAGCCGAAATAAAATCGGGAAAATATAACAAAGGCAGCAAGGCTCTTGAAAAATATAAGGCTTTGCTTTATGCAAATAAAAGTTTGAATCGTCGTCATGAAGAAGAGGCGGATTCTCTTGGTTTTATTTTTTATAAAAATGCAGGATTTACTCCTTTCGAATATATTAATTCATACAAATTAGCTGCGCGTTACGATTCAATCAAGCCGATGGGTTTAAAAGAAGATACTTATCGTAATTTCTTTGATTTGAAAGATATGCCATTTAAAGACAGCTGGCTTATAGCTGAAGACTTTTCGAATTATGATTATTCAAAGATCAAAGAAGAATTCGATGAAGATTCCTTACGTTCACATCCCGAAATGGAGGTTCGGATTAAAAAATTACAATCCGATTTTCCCGAATTGAATGATTCTATTTCTCAAATATCGTCGGCATCTGTTAGCTTCTTGAACTTGCAGCAGATAGCCGAATACGAACAAATTCCTAGTTTGATAATAAATGAAGAATATGGTTTTGGAATTTATCTTTGCCTTTTGCGATTGCAAGAGAATGCTGATAACGATTATTACAAAGCTCTTTTAGGGAATTTGTTTATGAAAATATACGATGCTCGGAAAGCTTATTTGCTTAATCGTTATCTTGATCATATAAATCCGGAGAAACAATCGGAAAGCTATCA
>DAIOHI010000034.1:0-12708 GCA_036744815.1 Paludibacteraceae bacterium | reverse complement strand
GCTCCAAGCACCAAACCGATAACTACATAAAAAAACAATTTATCCGACCAGGCTTCGGGGCAATTCTCGTTTTTAAACAATTTTTGTACTATGATCCAAGCCACATATATGGCTAAAGCCCACAGCAGTCCGTACCAGCGGACATGAACCGGACCGATTGAAAATATTTCTGGATTTACATCCCAAACAATAGAAAGTAAGTTCATGTAGTTTTAAAGTTTATAAAGTTCGTAAAAAGCCTTTTGAAGAAGGCAAAACTTATATTCTTAAAATCAAACCGGACTATTTGCTCCGTGGCAATTTTTATATTTCTTTCCGCTTCCACAAGGACAAAGATCGTTTCGACCAACTTTTTTCTCCACGCGGATAGGTTGCGTTACCTGACGTTCTCTCGTATCTTGTTTTGTAGGATCATTGCTATTGGCATTTCCTACTTCGTCTTTTTGTGTCTTGTATTTACTGTAATCCTGACGGCGTTGCTGTTGTGCAGCACGGACTTGTTCCGGCTCTCGCATTGGTAATTGTCCGCGCATCAATATCGACAAAGATTTACGATTGACATCATTGATCATTTCTTTAAACAAACCGAAAGATTCCAATTTATAAATCAAAAGCGGATCTTTTTGTTCGTAGCTTGCATTTTGAACCGAATTACGCAATTCGTCCAATTTGCGAAGATGCTCTTTCCATTCGTCGTCAATAACATAAAGAAGAATTTGCTTTTCGAAGGCTTTTACAGCTTCTTTCGATTCCGAATTATACGCAGCTAATAAATTAACCGAGATGTTGAACATCCGTTTGCCATCGGTAATCGGGATCAATATATTTTCAAATTCCTGACCGCGTTGCTCGTAAACCTGCTTGATAACCGGATTCGCCAAGGAAGCCAATTTATCCATTTTTCGTTTGAATGTAGCAACAGCTTCTTCGGCTACTTGTTGCGATAATTCTTTGGAGCGGCTCGAAGTAAAATCACTCTCGCTTACCGGCACATCCATCGCAAATACTTTACGAACGTCATCTTGCAACAGCAGATAATCGGCATTATCTTTTGCGTTTTCAACAACCGTTTCGGCACTGTCGTAAATCATATTGGTAATGTCCACGCCAATACGTTCGCCCATCAATGCATGATGACGTTTAGCATAAATCACATTCCGTTGCGAGTTCATTACGTCGTCGTATTCGAGCAAGCGTTTACGAACACCAAAGTGGTTTTCTTCCACTTTCTTTTGAGCACGTTCGATTGAATTCGAAATCATGCTATGCTCAATAACTTCTCCTTCTTCGAATCCTAATCTATCCATTATTTTGGAGATACGCTCCGAACCGAAAAGACGCATCAAATCGTCTTCGAGCGACACATAAAACACGGATGATCCCGGGTCGCCCTGACGTCCCGCACGACCACGCAACTGGCGGTCAACTCGACGGCTTTCGTGACGCTCCGTACCGATAATAGCCAAACCGCCTGCCGCTTTTACTTCGGGCGACAGTTTAATGTCCGTACCACGACCGGCCATATTGGTCGCGATGGTAACCGTTCCACTTTGTCCGGCTTCGGCAACAATGTCAGCCTCGCGTTGATGCAGTTTCGCATTCAATACATTATGCTTTATCTTACGCATGGTAAGCATCTTGCTCAGCAATTCGGAAATTTCAACCGAAGTTGTACCAACCAAAACCGGACGTCCGGCTTCCACCAAATTTACTATTTCATCAATAACAGCAATGTATTTTTCCCGCTTTGTTTTATAAACGCGGTCGTCCATATCGTTACGGGCAATTGTACGGTTGGTTGGAATAACAACTACATCCAATTTATAAATGTCCCAAAACTCGCCGGCTTCTGTTTCTGCCGTCCCGGTCATACCCGAAAGTTTGTGATACATACGGAAATAATTCTGCAAAGTGATCGTAGCAAATGTTTGAGTTGCAGCCTCAACTGTAACGCGTTCTTTTGCTTCGATTGCTTGATGTAAACCATCAGAATAACGACGACCGTCCATGATACGTCCGGTTTGTTCGTCAACAATCATTACCTTATTTTCCAACACGACATATTCGACATCTTTTTCGAAAAGCGTATATGCTTTCAGTAATTGATTGATTGTGTGAACGCGTTCGGATTTTACAGAATAATTTTGAAGAATTTCATCTTTCTTAGCTTGGCGTTCTTCTGCCGAAAGCGAGTTGTCTTTTTCTAATTCGGCAACTTCGGAGCCTACATCGGGTAATACAAAAAAGTGCGGATCGTCCGAATCTCCGGTAATCAAATCAATCCCTTTATCGGTAAGTTCTATTGTGTTCTGTTTTTCATCAATAACGAAATAGAGCGGATCGGTCGCGATGGACATATTTCGGTTATTCTCCTGCATGTAAAACTCTTCTGTTTTCAACATGGATGCTCTCACGCCTTGCTCACTCAGATACTTGATCAAAGGCTTATTTTTAGGCATCCCTTTATAGGAACGGAATAATGCCAAAACACCTTCTTCACGCTCTTTTTCATTTTCCGATTTCATTTGATTGCGAGCATCCGCCAAATATTTGGTCGTCAATGTGCGTTGCACGTTTACTAAGCGTTCTACTTTCGGACGCAGTTCCTCGAAAAGCTGATCTTCGCCTTTAGGAACCGGACCTGAAATAATCAGAGGAGTACGTGCATCGTCAATTAACACGGAGTCCACCTCATCCACAATAGCATAATTGTGAGGACGCTGAACGAGATCCAACGGGCTTGTTGCCATATTATCGCGTAAATAGTCGAAACCGAATTCGTTGTTTGTTCCGAAAGTAATATCCGCTAAATAGGCTTTGCGACGTTCTTCAGAATTTGGACGATGTTTATCAATGCAATCAACGGTTAATCCATGGAACATGTAAAGTGGTCCCATCCATTCCGAGTCGCGTTTCGAAAGATAATCGTTTACCGTAACTACGTGGACGCCATTGCGAGTGAGCGCATTCAAGAAAACAGGCAAGGTTGCCACTAAAGTTTTCCCCTCACCTGTTGCCATTTCGGCAATTTTACCTTTATGAAGCACCGAACCTCCAAAGAGCTGTACATCGTAATGTATCATGTTCCATTTAATGAGGTTACCGCCTGCTACCCATTCGTTTTTATAATGAGCTTTGTCGCCCGAAATAGTTACGAAATCGTGCGTAGTTGCCAAGTCACGGTCAAAATCCGTCGCATCAACAACAACTTCATCAAATTCGGTGAAACGACGAGCCGTATCTTTCATTATGGCAAAAGCTTCGGGCAAAACATCGTCGAGTATTTTATCGAATTTCTTCGTTATTTCTTTTTCGATCTTATCTATTTCGTCATAGATTTTTTCCCGATTTTCAATCTCGGTTGCTTCAATACTTTCGCGTAATTCCGAAATACGATCGCGTTCTTCCTGAACATGATTTGCAATCCGCGCTTTCAAATCTTCGGTACGTGCCCGTAATTCATCGTTTGTCAACTTTACAATGTCGGCGTAAGCTGCTTTTACCAACTCTACAATCGGTTCTATTTCCTTCAAATCTCGTTGAGCTTTATTCCCGAACAGCTTTTTTAGAATATCGTTAAATCCCATTTTATTGATTATTTTTAAAATGATATTGACACATGTCAGCTATCTTTACTATTTTATAAGAATAGCCGACAAAGATACTTATTAATTGACAAAAATCTATTAGCAAAGAGTAATAGTTTAGCTAAATTTAAGGCTTGCAGCTCCTAACGTAAGCTCAAAAAGGGCAGAATAACGTGGCTACAATTTCCGCGTAACAGCATAAGTTGGTTGACTTTCGTATTTGTAGCGATTTACACTTGTTACAATAAAAGTATAATTTCCTTTGAACGATTGTTTCATCGAATGCAAATCGACGCAAGTTTCAGTCGTTCGCATAATAATATTGGCAGGATCGGTCATATCTCCGATTTTCTTTCCTTTAAATGCATATACAACATAGTAAGCTGTTTTGCAGCCGCCGTCATCGTTTACCGGATCCCAAATCAAATACTGCTCTTTTCCATCTTTCAGTACTTGAAGATTTTGTGGATGAGCCGACGATTCTCCCGATATATTCCGATTCACAGGAGATAAAGCCGGATATTTATAAAAATTGTTTTGTAAGCTATCGTTAAAACCTTGCAGATTTCGAAGAAAGTATTTGGCACTAAAAAACATGCTTCCGTCAACTTCAGAAAAATTTCCGTTTAGGCGCATCTGACGAGCAAGTTCATTTGGCTTTCGCCATGCAGCTGCTTTGTTTGTATTAGTATGCAAGCCTGAAACATATTGCCCGATATAAAGATTTTTGCCATAAGAGTTTTCGCTCCACCATTTAATCAACACCTTATAATCAGCAACATCTTTACCTATTTCCCAATACAATTGCGGAGCAACATAGTCGATTGTTCCTTCACGAAGCCATTTCAAAATATCAGCATACAAATCATCGTAATTTTGGATTCCCGCTCTTGTTGCTGAACCTTTGGGATCAACCGAACTGTTTCGCCAAACGCCGAAAGGACTAATTCCAAATTCAACCCAAGGTTTTGTGCTTTTTATCGTCTGCTGCAATTCGTCGATGATCATATTAACATTATTGCGTCGCCAATCATTTTTTTGATTTAAAGAAAAGCCTCTCGGATTGTTCTTAAAACTTTCATCGTCGGGAAATTTTTCTCCATTAACAGGATATGGATAAAAATAATCATCAAAATGAATCGCATCAACATCATAACGTTCCACAATATCTTCGACTACCTTATTCAGAAACTCGCGTGTTTCGTCCAATCCAGGATCGAAATAATATTTCCCGCCGTATTTTACAAACATTTTTTTGTTTTTATAATACAAATGCTCCTTGCTTAGCTGCTTCAAATCATCATTATTGGACACTCGATAAGGATTTAACCACACGTGAACATCCATACAGCGTTTGTGCGCTTCTTCGATTACAAATTGTAAGGGATCGTAAAAAGGATGTGGTTTTTTTCCTTGCTGTCCGGTAAGCCAATTCGACCAAGGTTCGTGTGAAGAAGGATAGAAAGCATCAGCTGTTGGACGAATTTGTAAAACGATACAATTGATGTTGTTTTTCGCCAATTCATCGAGCATTTTACGCATTTCGTTGCGTTGCTCATAAACCAATAATCCCGGGCGGCTGGGCCAGTCAATATTCGCCACCGTAGCAATCCAAACAGCACGCATCTCACGTTTTTTATGTTGAGCGGATAAATTTGTGCAAAAACTTACGATGAGGACAAGTAGAAAAATTCTTATAACGTTGCGATTGAGCATATTGACTATTTTAGAAAAACTTGATTTTCTGCAAAAATACATATTTTATAAATCCAACAAACCTTCAGGTAAATCAACCACAAGGATTCGTTTATCGTGATCAATGGATAAAATATAGTCCTCACCGATAGGAATTAACAATTCATCTTCTCCTTTTCCGATAACGAAAAGAGCATTTTCTGTCGAATCGTCAATTTCACTTATCGTTCCAATAATTCCCGCTTGTTGATCTTTGAGTTGAAATCCGACAAAATAATCCAATTCTATTTCATCGGATTCAACCTTATTTAAATAAAATTTGAGAATGTATATTTTCTTCCCGGATAATTCCCGAGCAGATTCTTCACTATCAATTCCATCCAGTTGCAACAAACCTGTTTCTTCTGTCTTTAAGCGATATTCGGAAATAAAGAATGGCACCAAAATGCCTTCAATATCCAAGACGAAGAATTCCAATTCATCTAACAAAAGCGTATTTGATGTGAAAGAAAAAGACATCTCTCCATTGATGCCATGAGGTTTAAAAATCTGACCGATAGGAAAAACTTCTTCGAAAGATATCATATTCGACTCGGAATAATTATTGTTTTTTCAACCATTCGTCCATTGATTTCGCTGCACGACGTCCATCGCCCATAGCAAGAATAACCGTTGCGCCGCCACGAACAATATCGCCTCCGGCAAAAATCATCGGAATAGTCGATTGCATACTTTCCTCGTTCACCACGATTGTTCCCCATTTGCTGACATCCAAACCTTTGACCGATTGCGGAATAAGTGGATTTGGCGATACGCCTACACTAACAATCACTTCATCCACTTCGATAAGTTCCGTTTTTCCGGGAACTTCCTGCGGTGAGCGTCGTCCCGAAGCATCAGGTTCTCCTAACTCCATTACCTGCAAAAGCATGTGAGTTACGCGTCCTTTTTCGTCCCCGCGATATTCAATCGGGTTACGAAGAGTCATAAAATCAATGCCTTCTTCTTTTGCATGATGCACTTCTTCGAGTCGCGCGGGCATTTCTTCTTCCGACCGACGATAAACAATCATAGCCCGTTCCGCTCCCAAACGACGAGCTGTACGAACCGAATCCATCGCTGTATTTCCTCCTCCAATAACTGCTACCTTTTTGCCGATGAATACGGGAGTATCAGAATCAACGCTGGCTGCATCCATCAAATTAACGCGCGTCAAATATTCATTCGACGACATCACTCCCGCTAAATTTTCTCCTTGAATATTCATAAAACGAGGCAGCCCGGCTCCACTAGCTACAAACAGTCCTTTAAATCCATCCGCTTTCAGCTCATCCACCGAGATAGTTTTTCCGACAATGCAATTTTTCTCGAATTTCACCCCCATCTGACGGAGATTGTCAATTTCAACATCTACAATCTCATTCGGCAAACGAAATACCGGAATTCCATATTTCAACACACCACCAATTTCGTGCAGAGCTTCGAACACTGTTACATCATAACCTAATTTTGCCATATCACCGGCAAAAGAAAGTCCGGCAGGTCCCGAACCAACCGAAGCAACCTTCATCCCATTTGCGGGAGCTATTTCTGGAACAGATATTTGTCCGCTCTCTCGTTCATAATCGGCGGCAAAACGTTCCAAATGTCCGATTGCAACGGCTTCTCCCTTCATTTTTATATGGATGCATTTTGCTTCGCATTGCTTTTCTTGCGGACATACTCTGCCACAAACCGCTGGTAAAGCAGAAGTTTCCTTTAATGTTTTTGCTGCCGAGAGGAAATCACCCGTTTCGATGTATTTTATAAAGGTAGGGATTTTAATTCCGACCGGACATCCATCCATGCAAGTTGGCTTCGCACAATCCAAACAACGTTTAGCTTCTTGCATCGCCTGAGCTTCAGTTAAACCTAAGTTTACTTCTTCATTGTTGGTACTTCGCACTTGTGGATCGCGTTCGGGCATTTTTACGCGAAGAATTGACGAACGTTCTTTGGCTTTTATCGAATTGCGCAAGCTCACGCGCCATTCTTGATCTCTTTCTTGGGTTAGCATTGTATCGTAAATTATTTAGATAGGGGAATTTATTTTATATTCGGGTTAACGGCTTACGCCAAAATGACTCATGGCTCCTTGTTCAACATCTCTATAGGCACTTAAGCGCATCATCATTTCGTCGAAATCCACTTGATGAGAGTCAAATTCAGGTCCGTCGACACAGACAAATTTTGTTTTACCGCCCACAGTTACACGGCATGCGCCACACATTCCCGTTCCGTCAACCATAATGGTGTTAAGCGAAGCTACAGTAGGGATATCGTATTTTTTCGTCAAAAGACTGACAAATTTCATCATAATCGCAGGTCCGACAGTAACGCACAAATCAACTTTTTCTCGTTGCAAAACCATTTCAATTCCGTTTGTAACCAATCCTTTATTGCCATACGAGCCATCGTCGGTCATTACGATTACTTCATCTGAATATTCGCGCATTTGTTCTTCAAGAATTACCAATTCTTTCGTGCGTGCTGCTAAAACTGTAATTACCCGATTGCCCGCCTTTTTCAAAGCTGTCACAATAGGAAGCATTGGAGCCGTGCCAACACCTCCACAAGCACAAATTACAGTTCCAAAATTTTCGATATGTGTTGCTTTTCCGAGAGGTCCAACCAAATCGGTAATATAGTCACCTTCGTTCAAAGCACATAGCTTTGCCGACGAAACACCTACTTTTTGCACTACCAAAGTGATTGTTCCCTTATTAAGATCAGAAGCTGCAATGGTAAGAGGAATGCGCTCGCCCTTTTCTCCCACTTTCACGATCACAAAGTGTCCGGCTTTGCGTGCTTTCGCTACAAGAGGAGCTTCAACCTCAAATTTGATTACATTTTCGGAAAAATACTCTTTACTTACAATTTTATTCATATTATTTTTTCATTACAGGCATTACAACGAGAAAAACTATTTGGAAACAAGATAAAAATCTTCTTTCATTATTTCGATTTCAGTATTGTTTTATATTGCAAATTACAGTTGCAAATATAAACAAAAAAGCCGTCTTTATCTATCTTTTTTTAGTATAAACGACGGTTACAAGTTAATACAAAAACTGCGGGGCTTTTCACAAAGCCCCGCAGTTTTAATAGGTATTAGTTTTTTTAAGGTATAAAAAAGATTGTGTTGTTTTGTTAACTGTTGCAAAGAAACATGTATTTTCTTTTACTTGCAAATGAAAAAACATGTTTTACAACCTATTTTTCATCCTTTTTCTTCTTTTGTTATTAACGAAACGTTAAAACTCAGCGCATATTTAACGTTAAATCACTAAAAACAAATGTATTATAAATAAAACTTGAGATTTAAGAATTATCATATTTTTTGTGCACAATCTCGATATACACAAAATGAAAGCAAATTCATTTGATAATTATTATATGATTTCAGCAAATTTTTCAATATGTTCATCAACATATTGGGCTATCAACGAAGTTTGCTCTTCTTCTATATCAAAATAAATTTCTTCTAAATCATCGAAAACTTCAAAATCGACGTACATAGCATGAAACTCTTCTTCGCTCGTTTCTCGTTCAAGCTCTTTTTTATTCGGATCGTATATTTCTTTCGCTTTATAAATCAACTTGCTCATTTCTGCCGCGCCGAATTGCTTGATCGCCTTAGCAAAAGGATTATCGAATATATATCCGCCATAACCGTTCTGAATCAACTGAACAAAACCGCCATCACGCATCTCGTCAGAAAAAAAACGATAAGCTAACAAGGTATGCTGATGTCCATTTAGCAAATGCATGGTCGATGCGTTCAAAGCTCCGCCAATAGTATTCAAATAAGCATCTGTAAACAGATTCAAGAATTCATCAATTCCTTTCTCCGCCGCTATTTTTAAATCGCTATCTTTTATTTTTATCATGCACGAGCATTTTTAATTGACAAATCACGTTATTAATTGCTTTCAACTTGCTTTTTCGACTGCCATTTTACCCTGAAATATTCAATAAAAGGAGGAAGCAATGAAACGAAAATAATCGCAACAATGAGAAGTTTTAAATTGCTTTGAACCCAAGGTATATTGCCGACAAAATAGCCTAAAAACACAAACAGCGTAACCCAAATAATTCCACCGATGATATTATGTGTAATAAAATACTTATAAGTCATACGTCCCATGCCGGCGACGAAGGGCGCAAAAGTTCGAATAATAGGAACAAAACGAGCTAAAATAATCGTTTTCCCACCGTGTTTTTCATAAAATTCGTGAGTAGCTTTCAGATATTTCTGCTTAAATATCTTAGAATTGGGATTGCTGAACAACTTTGCGCCAAAGAATTTCCCAATTTCAAAATTGGCGGAATCCCCCAGAATAGCAGCAATTATGATCAGTCCGGCAAGAAGAAACACGTTCAAATGGTTGCTTGGAAGAGCAGCCAGCGTTCCTGCCACAAAAAGAAGCGAATCGCCCGGTAAGAAAGGCGTTACAACTAAACCTGTTTCACAAAAAATGATGATGAAAAGAATAACGTAAACCCAAGTATCGTAAGCAGCGACTAATTCTGCTAGATGTTTGTCAATATGAAGGACAAAGTCGATAAGAAATTCTATATATTCCATTTGTTGAATTATTTTGCGCTGCAAAGATAATAAAATGAGTTAACATGCTGATTTGTCAATATGTCAATTAATTATAAATATTAGGAGCAGCATTTAGGTAGCTTCGACAGAGCTCTTTTTATTTTCATCTGATAGCTCTCAAGCTACCGTAAGCACAAAAACGCTTACTCTGACATTTCCTACTTCATGCATCGCATTTATGCAAGCTTCGATTGTTGATCCGGTCGTAAGCACATCGTCAACCAACAGAATATGCTTCCCTTCAAAAGCCAGAATATCATTTAACTGAAAAATACCTTCTGTGTTTTTATAACGCTCATAAACACCTTTTTTCGTTTGCGTTGGATTTTCCTGAACTCGTATCAAATCTGTCGTATTCAACGGTACTTTTAGAACTTCAGATAAACCTTTTGCAATCCATTCGCTTTGATTATAACCGCGTTTTCGAAATTTATTTGGATGAAGAGGAACGGGTACAATCATATCAATTGAAGAGAAATCTTCGGACTCCATTAAACTTTGAGCCGCGTATTTGCCTAAAAATTCGCCCATTTCCTTATTTCCACTGTATTTTAGTTGATGAAGTGTTTTTTGATAAGGTGAACCTTTCTGGAAAAAGAAAAAAGCCGTAGCACGATGAATGGGAACTTTCCCCCAAAAGCGCTTTTCGACCGGATTATTTGCGATAAAATGGTAGTTTGTTCGGGGAATATTATTTAAACAGGCAAGGCAAAGATGCTCCTCTTTACCTATTAAACTTTCATCGCATACCACGCAAAGGTTCGGATACATCAGATTAAAAAAATGCGATAAGAAAGATGATTTTTTCATTAGTATAGGTTTTTATTATTCTCTGTTTCGAAAAAAGTCATTATCCCCATTCCTTTAGTGCTTGTTCCAAATCGGCTATAATATCTTCCACATCTTCCAAGCCGACACTAAAACGAAAAAAGCCATTGCCAAATTCATCCGGATATAGATATTGTCGTTCGTCCTGAGGTCCAAGAAAAGCTATCAAGCTTTCGTCATGCCCTAAAGAAACAGCAGATGTTATAACTTTCAGATTACTGACAAATTTATTATGTGCATCAAAACCCAACTTCAAACCAAAAGCAATCATTCCGGAAAAACCACCATGCATTTGCTGTTTTGCAATTTCGTATTGCGGATAGTTGGGTAATCCGGGATAAGCAACAAAACTTACCAAAGGATGTTTTTCAAGAAATTTAGCAACACGCAAGGCGCTTTCATTGTGCTGTCGCATACGAAATGGCAAAGTCACCGCGCCACGCATAATCAGCCATGCATTAAAAGGGCTGATCACTCCACCGACATTAATCATCGCTTCGGCACGAATTTGATCAATCAATTTCTTGCTTCCTAAAACCGCACCTCCCATCGCATCCCCATGACCGTTGATGTATTTTGTTAAGCTTTCGATAATTAAATCCGCACCTAAATTTATGGGCAATTGATTGTAAGGAGAAGCAAATGTATTGTCAACTGATAGCAAAGCTCCGTTTTCATGGGCTATTTGAGCAATCGTACGGACATCGCTAATATTCAATGTCGGATTTCCCGGAGTTTCGATATGAATCAATTTTGTATTGGGCTGCACTGCATTTCTTACTGCTTCCGCATCCGAACTATCAACTAAAGTGACAGTAATATTATATTTTTCGGGAAGATATTGCGTCAACAAACGATATACCGCAATGTACATCACATTCGACGAAACAATATGATCGCCCGAACGCAGAAAAGTAAAAAACACCGCATGCAATGCAGCTACGCCCGACGCTAATGCAATAGCATCTTCCGTTTCGGACAAAGCGGCTAGTTTTTCTTGTAAATATTGTTGATTAGCACCCCCGTTGCGAGTGTAAACAGCTGCTCCCGCTTCACTCCAATTTACGTTCGTGGGATCGTAGGGAAGCGCATAACTATTTGCCATTGTTATCGGGCGACGGATAGCTCCAGTCTCTTGATCAATTTCATTTCCCGCATGAACGCTGCGTGTAAAAAAACCGAAGTTTTTATCTATATTTTTTGCCATGATTTGTTTGTTTTTAAATTATCATAATGCAAAATTCGCACTTTCCAAACAATCCTGCTATACCGCATTTATGGGATATTTGCCCCATTTTATCCGAAAAACCAAACCCAAAGTTTCGGTAAGAAGATAATAACTCCAACAACAACTGAAATAATGGCGGCTATCAATACAGCTCCGGCGGCTACATCCTTTGCTTTTGCTGCCAAGGGATGTTTTTCGGGCGATGCCAAATCAACAACGCTTTCTATCGCTGTATTTACCATTTCCAAGCCGATAACCAAAGCCATACACAACAAACAAGCTATCCATTCGAAAGTCGAAATAGAGAAAACAATTCCAAAAACGAGCACAAAAAAACTAATCGTTAAGTGTATTTTCATATTCGTCTCGCTTTTAACAGCAGAAGCAATACCTCGAAAAGCAAATCCAAAACTTTTCATAAGCCTTTTCATAAAACGATATTCAATTATAATTCAACGACAAATGTATAAAAAATATACCAAAAGACATTTATTTTTGTTTTTACGAATTTATTCCGAAAAGGGATGCAAGATTTTACATTTTTTTGCATCTATTATTATATCAGCATCAACTAAATAAAAACGTATTAAATGTCACATAAAACGGGAAGTAGAATGTGAGCTTAATTCAGAAAATCATGATTATCAATAATTTTAAGTTCGTAAGTCTATTGTTAATTCCATTGTTAGTATTTTTTGGATGTGAAAAAGAGAAAAATGACG
>DAIOHI010000033.1:0-13057 GCA_036744815.1 Paludibacteraceae bacterium | reverse complement strand
ATTGACAATTTCAAATCCGAAATGGATTTCCATCATTCCGAAATGCTATCCGACCATAGAGAAATGGATGCCGACTCAGTGGGCATCCATTTCTCTATCTTGGTTATTCATTTCCCTGCGACCTTTATTCGCATCTGAAGCTCATTTCTCCATTTCTTGTATAACTTATCTTTATTGAATAATGAGTTTTTCCACTGTTGATCTTTCTTTTCCCTCGAACTTCATCAGATACATGCCTTTGCTGAGTTTCAACTGCACATCAAATTCTTCAGCCTTTCCTATCTTGTCGTAATGATCCGAAAATACTTTTCTGCCGTTCATATTATATACCGAAAAATTTACATTCGAATCCTTGTATAAGAATAGCACTTTGAAGTCGCCACTATTGGGGTTCGGGTAACTAATCAAATATCTATCCGCATCATTGTTTTCTATAAAACTAGTAAGTCTGATACATTCTTTTAAGCCTTCGTAAGCATTTATTTTACCATATCCCCATGTGTTGCTGCCTTCCGTTGGAATAACTCCGGTGTAGGTGTCGACGGTAGCTGTGCGTTGCAAAATATTTCGTGCTTCATCAGGTGAGAGGTCTTTCTTGGCTTGCATCCAAGTCGCTAAAACGCCTGTAACAAAGGGGGCTGCCATAGAGGTTCCTTTCGATGTTCCATAGTAATATCTTGTGCTTCCTACTGTATTGTAAAAGTTTGCGTATCTGGCTTGGTGTCTCGAATAGGAAGATATTAAAGTGGAACCCGGAGCTGTGATGTCGGGTTTTACCCGTCCATCAAGAGTTGGTCCTCGGCTCGAAAAAGAGGCTATTCGATTCACTTCCAAAAATGAGCCGGTTGTTACGTAGGCTCCCACGCTAATAATATTTTTGCCTGTTCCTCCGATTTCTCCTACGGAATATTGATTGTCTCCGTTTGTCCAACCGGATATATCGTTGCTCGTGAAATATGAATAATTAGCATCTGTCCATCCATGTACAGCACCTTCGCCCTCGGTAATTAAAATGCCGATAGAATTTCCGGTATTTATACTTTTAATATTTTCTAAATAAACATAGGCGTTAGGTCTATTGTTTTCGCTGTTTTTTCCGGCATAAACATATATGCTTCCCGATACTCCATCGCTTGAGGATGTTAATGTTATTTTTTTTTCACTTTCGGATAGAGAGGCATCAAATTCTTCACTTTCATACTCAAAACTGTTCGTGTCCTTATTGTAAACAACGACTTTCATTTTGAATGATTTGTTTGTTTCTCCCCAAATATCGGCAATTCCAAATAATATAGAAGGACTAAAGAAACCAAAGAATGATTTCAAGGTATCTGTTGGCGAGCTAAAGATTTTTGATATGTGAAGATAGCTATTGTTATCACCTTCATTTCCCGCGGCGCCTACCAACAATCTACCCGGACCCTGCAGCTCGTCGGCAGCTTGGTCGAAGAGCGAAGTTCCATCGTGTGGACCAATGTGATGTCCCAAACTCATATTAACAACAGCAGGCTTATTTACCGATTTCGCATAGCTGTAAATGTAGTTAATACCGTCTATTATCGAAGTACTTCCCTGACTATTGTCATCCACATCGTAGCTTACCAATACGAGATCCGATTCTGTTGCGATCCCGTGATATTGGTTGTTATTATTTTTTGTTTTATCGGCGCCGGCAGCAATTCCTGTAACATGTGTTGCGTGCGTTTCCCCGTTATCGTCTGTGGTTGCACTTTGTATGCTGGCTGTTGTCGAGTATTCCGTACCGTAACTAAAACCTTGTGGAGCTGTTCCTTCCAAATTCTGATTCCAAACACGCTTAACACGCAGTTCGCTTGCCGTTGAATCGTAAAAATTGATATGAGCAAATTCGAATCCTCCGTCAATAATTCCAACTACAACATCTTTTCCTGTAAAGGGATTGGGAAGATCTGTACCCGCATGCATCTTATCCACATTGCCCGAAGGACGAGCTTTATACATTTTTTTCTGTACCGGACTTGCTATTTCTAAGCGTTTTACCGATTGAAGTAAGGTGATTTCTTCCAGTTTACTCACGGGAATTTGAGCGGTTACAATATTCTTCAACTCGGTGTTTATCTTTACTCCCATTGATTCCAGCAAAGATAAATCTGCATTGTCCTCTAATTTAATAAAGGCACTGATGTAGCTTTCGTCTTGAGTTTCAGAAATCAGAAATTGTTTTTTGAGTTTCGACATTGACGCTTTATCATTTGCGTCCGTATTTTTTATTGAGGATAAAAAATAGGCGGTATGCGCTGAGATTTTACCGCTTTCGACAACTTGTCCGAAAATAAACAAAGGAAATAACAAAAACAACAGAAATAAATACCTTTTCTTCATACAATTATCGTAATCATTCTTATTTTTAAGCAAAATGCTCTTTTAAAAATCTAACAAAGGTAAGAAGATAATTTTGCTTTGCCGACATAGAAAGGAAAAAAGTTATTTTTTCTGACTTAGGAATATCATTTTTATTTTTTCAAATATCTTTCGTAGGTTTCTAATACTTTATTTACATGTCGGACGGTTTCTTTTCCACGGAATGTCCCATGCTTGACTACTTCATCCTCGTAAAATTCAGGTTCATTTTTCTTTAATAGGAAATACTCCACGTTTCCTGACCATATTTGCGGATTTTTCCCATATTTTTCGGCTAATGCCATTGCATCCAATATATGTGCAGGACCTGAATTGTAGGATGCCATGATAAATTTTTTACGCTCTTCCGGATTAGTCACTCGCCCAAAAATGCGATCCAGACTTTTGATATAATTAACGCCTGCTTTGATGTTTTTTTCGGGAGAGAAAAATGTATTCTCATCCAAACCAAGTCCGGTAGCAGTAATGGGCATCAGCTGCATAATTCCAACAGCTCCTGCAACCGATACTTCGGTGGAGTCGAAACCGGATTCAGTAAAAGCCAAGGCGGCTAACAAGCGCCAATCCCAATTTATTTCTGCCGCATATTTGTTGAAATAACCGTCGTAAGGTGAAATGGAACCTTTCGGTATTTTTATTTTACTGTTGGATAAATAAGGATTTTTTTTCCAATATCGCTTTTGTAATCCGGTTTGGAGTTTTTCAGTTTGACCGAGCATTTGCCAATCTTCAATTATAGGCAATAAGTCGGACTCTTTCTTAATAAGCCAAGCTCTTTGTTGAGGAAAACCGACTTGCAAATTGCAATCCAATATCGGGAAATAGGACTGATAGAGTTTTGCTTCGTTGTAATAAGCTAGGGTATATTGCACCGAGTCTCTAATCAGCATTTCTATCAAATCGTTAGAATTCGATACTTTATTAATCGTTTTTATGCGTATTCCTCCTCCGATTTCATCGTTCAAATGTCTTAGGCGTTGATGAAATACACTGTTTTTTTCTACGTAAATATCTTTTCCTGCCAATTGAGTTACGTTAGATAAAGGATGTTTGTTCATCTTTTGGAGCAACACCATATAGGATTCGCTCTGAGGGAAAATAAATTGAAATTTATGTGAAAGCTTTTTCGTTTTTGTTACCGGATAAGCAATCAATTCTACTTCATTGTTTTCCAGCATCCGAAACATTTCCTCTTCGCTATCGGCAACATAAACTTTTAAGGACACATCCAAATAATCGGCTAAGTTTTGTGCCATCTCATAATCGGCTCCCATATACTCATCGTGTAATAAAAAATAGGAAGTTGAACCGTAAAGAGTTGCCACTCGTAAAGTGTCCGATACTGCAGTTTCGCTGTCCGATAAATCTTCTGGCGATTGCACTCCATTTTGACAAGAGGAGATAATTAAAATGAATAATGATAAAAATAGAATTATTCTTTTTTTCATACGAAACAGCTTTGTCGTTTGACGATGCTATAAATAGAATATGTTCTCTTCGGAGATCGATTGTAAGTCATTTAATCTCAGAAAAACCTGAGCGGTTGCAACTACGTCTTTCTGACAATAAGTAACAATTCGTTCAATATCTTTTTCTCCGTAAAAAACTTCAGCAACCTGACTTCCGTCAATATCATTTTTTGGGCTTGGGATGCCAAGAACGGCGGTCAATAATTTCAGCGGAGCAAAACTCTTGATATCGCCGAACTTCCAAAGTTCCAGAGTATCGATCAAGGGAGTTTCCCATGGTTTCTTACCTGATATTTGTAAAAAACGCGGTAAAGTAAGTCCATTGATAAGCATGCGCCGACAAATATACGGCACATCGAATTCCTTTATATTATGTCCGCACAGGAAATGATTTCTTGTTGTGCAGAACTTTAAAATAAGTGCTGAAAAGTCAAGGAGAATCTGCTTTTCATCCTCTCCATAAAAAGATTTTACCCTAAATGTTGTTTTGCTGTCACTTTCGTGAACGAAGCCGACGGATATGCAGATTATTTTTCCGAACTCGGAATAAATTCCGGCAGAACTTACGTATGCTTCCTCTGCAGAAGTTGTCTCGTCATATTTTTCGGGAAGTCGCTTACGAAGAACATTGTATTTTTCAGTCCATAAATGCACTAGTTCTGATGACAATTCTTCGAATTTTTCTGTTGATGGAACAGTTTCAATATCCAAAAACATAATGTTTTTCACGTCACAGTTAAGCATAGACATTGATTTTAAGATTCAACAACAAACTCAGTTATAAAATCACTTGATATTTTTCGATTTTAACGCGAGTTCTATATATTTTGTCAAAATGTCGATAGCGATATGATTATTTCCTCCTTGAGGAACAATAATATCGGCAAATCGTTTTGTAGGCTCAATAAATTGCAGATGCATTGGTTTTACGGTGCATTCGTAACGTTCCATTACTTTGTTTACGGAACGTCCGCGCTCTACAATATCGCGGTTGATAACACGAATAAGCCGGTCGTCGGCATCAGCATCGACAAAAACTTTCAAATCGAGCAACTTTCTCAACCTTGGATCGCAAAGAATCAATATGCCTTCTACAATAATTACATGGCAAGGTTTTACAGGAATTGTTTCCTCAGAACGCGTGCAGGTAAGATAAGAGTAAATCGGTTGCTCAATCTCTTTTCCTTCTTTCAATTCCTTTAGATGTCTTGTAAGTAATTCGAACTCAATGGAATCCGGATGGTCGAAGTTTATTTCCAAACGCTCTTCCATTGGTAAATGACTGCTGTCGCGGTAATATGAATCCTGTGGCAAAATGGCAACTTCGCTTTGTGGCAATTTCTCCATAACTTTTCGTACTACAGTGGATTTTCCTGAGCCCGTGCCGCCTGCAATTCCTATAATTAACATAAAATATATTTCGGTTTATTCGTTTTGAATGCACTAAAGTAAACATTTATTTTTTATGAAGAAATATATGTATGCATATTTTTCATTTTTATAGTTGAAACTAAAAGAAATATTTTCTTTATAATATTCTGTATATAAGAGTTTTTAGTGTTATAGAATGCTGTTTTTTTATTTAAATCCACATATTAAATTATATTATGAATCGCTTTTTATTTTGTCCTTTTTGTTTTATTCCTTTTTTGTGTAAAACAATACCATTATTTTTGCATGAAAACCCTCATACATGAATATATACCAACGCATATTATTTCTACTTGTCATATCGCTTTTTTCTGCGATAACTTTATTTTCGCAGGAAAAAAACACTTATCGATTTCGTGCTTTTTCACCAGAAGGAGGGTTTTATTACGATGGGGTTACTAACATCAAGCAAGATAAAGATGGATTTATTTGGATAATGATGGCAAATAATCTTTCTCGTTTTGACGGTTATGACTATAAACGTTATTATGATTCTTTTAATAACATTGAGAAAGAAGTTTCTTTTCAAAGTATGGTTGTGGACAAACTTGGAAGATTGTTTGTGGTGGTAAGTAATAGTTTATATCTATATAATAAAACAACTGATTCCTTTAGAATAATTTATAGCGCTTCAAGTATTTCTTTTCTAAAAGTTGATTCTGAAAATACTTTGTGGATGTTTTCTGATGGCTGCTTTGGGAAATATAATGAAGGTTTAAATCAGTTTGAAAAATTATCCTTTCAGGGGAAACCTTTAGCCAATGTCAATGCTTTTGTCGAAGATCAATCAGGTTTCTTTCTGTTAACATGGGGAATAAATATCCTTAGATATAATTATGAGACAAAACAAATTGAGCCGTTTTATAGATTTACAAAAGATCAATACTTTAGCGGTATTTGTAAAGTCAATAATGATCTTTGGCTTTTTTCAAGAAAGAATAAATTCTATAAAATAGATATCCCTACAGCTAAAATCGTAGAAGAGATAGAAATGCTTTCTGAAAGTGAAGATATAAATTCTAAAATGATACATGCCGATAAAAATGAAAAAATATGGATTGCTACACAATATGGAATCTATGTTTTTAATACAAAGACGTATCAATATGAACACTATTTACATGCTAAAGCTGATCAATTCAGTTTGCCAAATAATTCAGTTTGGACCATTGAAGAAGATGCGCAGCGAAACCTTTGGATTGGAACATTTTCCGGTGGCTTGTGTTACATAAATTTGGATGAGAAAATTCATTTTAATTCATATATACCAATAATAAGTGATCTGAATCATAACTTAATAAGTAGTTTTTCTGAAGATGATAAGAGAATTTGGATTGCAACCGAGGGTGGGGGAGTAAGTTGTCTTGATAAAAAAACGAATCGCTTTACTCATTATCTCAACGATCCGAAAGGAAATAGTATTTCTTCAAATAATGTAAAATCCATAGTTATGGATGATGATGATAATTTGTGGTTAGCTACTTACCGAGGCGGACTAACCCGATATGATATCTCGAAAAACTTATTTACGAATTATAAATCTCAAACGAACGATAAAAATTCTTTATATTTTAATAATTTAAGAAAATTGGTGCTTGAGCCTAATTCAGGCTTATGGATTGCTTACCAGTCACATAAGCCGATTATATCATTCTATTCTTTCAAAGATGCCTCTTTTACTCATTACGAACTGGATGAACAAGAAAATTATATTTTCGACATATTTCATGGAAAAGGTGATGTTTTGTGGGTTGTTACTCACAAAAAATTATACTCAATCAATACTCAGACGATTGAAATAAAAAGAATTCCTTTTACAGCCAATTTTGGTGGAGGGCAAGCCTTGTGCGCTGATGCTAATGATAATATATGGATAGGAACTTTAGGACACGGACTTATAAAATACAATACACAATCTTCCACATTTACTAAATTTGATGAAATTCTTAAATATAATATATCAGCAATTTATAGTATTTGTACTGATTATGAGAATAATATATGGTTAGGGACAGATAATGGTTTGTTCAGATACAATACTGTAAAAAATTATTTTTCACGTTTTGATAAAAAAGATGGAGTACAAGGGCAGGTTTTTTATCCATTAGCATCTTATAAATCTAAGTCGGACAGACTTTATTTTGGAGGAACCAATGGATTTACAATTATTAATCCTAAAAATATTACTCAAAACGAATTTATTCCTCAAGTTCGGATTTCCGATTTTTATATAGATAATAATCCAACACGTCCTATAATAAAAGATTATTTATCAATAGAAAATACAATTTCATTTCCAACTGAGATTGTATTAAATCATAAACAGGCAAATTTTGGATTTACATTTTCATCTAACAATTATCTTATGCCTGAAAAAGGTAGATTCAGATATCGCTTAAAAGGGTACGATAATCGTTGGATAGAAGTAGATGCTAAAAGTAGAAATGTGTTTTACACAAAAATACCTGCAGGTAATTATGTTTTTGAAGTGATGGCTTCTAACAACGATGGCGTATGGAACGATATTCCGAAAAGAATTCAAATTAAATGTCTTTCTGCACCTTGGTTCAGTTGGTGGGCATATATTTTATATTCTCTTGTGTTGGCATTTGTGGTTTTTATAATTCTGCGTTACTATTTTAATCAAAAAGATCTTAAACTGCAACTTTATCTTGACAAAGTAAATCAGGAGAAAAAAGAAGAAATACATCAATCTCAACTTCGCTTTTTTACGAATATATCTCATGATTTTCGAACGCCGCTTTCGCTAATAATATCTGTAGTGGATAAGTTGAAAGAAGAAGGGCTTGATAATTATTACTATAGGATATTAAATAGCAATGCTAAACGTGTGTTGAATTTAGTCAACGAATTAATGGATTTTCGAACAATTGAAAATGGAAAAACACCATTACAAGTTTCAAAAACAAACGTTAATCAATTAATAGAAGCTATAGCTTTCGATTTTAATTATTATGCATTGGAACATAATATTAAATTTGACATACTGACAGATCCTAACTTAGCTCATGATTTGTATATTGATAAGCAAATTTTAGAAAAAATAGTTGTAAATCTACTTAATAATGCTTTCAAATACACGAAAAATGGTGGACATGTTTCAATACAAGTGCTTTCAAATAAACATGATTTTAAACCAAAGTATGATGACAGCTTTACCGTAAATGAAAGAAAATCGCAAACGGAAGATTTTGCGATTGTTGTAAGCGATACAGGTATTGGGATTACAAAAGAATCAATTGAAAGTGTATTTGAACGTTTCTATAAAGTGAAAACGGTTAATTTCGATTCGCATTTAGGCACTGGAATTGGTCTTGCATTAGTGAAAAGTTTGGTCGTTTTACATAAAGGTGAAATTACTATTTATAGCGAACGCAACAAAGGAAGTGATTTTGTTGTACGGCTTTCTTCCGATAACAGTATTTATCTTCCTAGTGAATTTTTAAATGAAGACGTTTTGCCGGAAGTTTCATTACCTCTGACTCCGGACGATGCTATTGAAGATAATATTTTAGAAAAACTTTCGGAAGAGAAACACATCAAAGACAAAAGACGAATTTTACTTGCTGAAGATAATGACGATCTTCGACGAATGATAGCCGATTATCTTTCTCAAAGTTTTCATGTGATAGAAGCTGAAAATGGGCTTATTGCCTCTAAGTTATTGAAGAAAACACGAATTGATTTAATCATAAGTGATATAATGATGCCTCAGAAAGATGGAATTGCTTTTTGTAATGAAGTGAAAAATGATTTAAACACATCACATATTCCTTTTGTTCTTTTAACTGCGAAAACTAATTTAGAAAGTAAACTCGAAGGAGCCGATTCTAGAGCAGACATGTATTTTGAAAAACCGGTTGACTTTAAATTATTAGAATTATCTATCCAAAATATATTCAAACATCAAGAACAAATACGAGAATATTACTCGAAAAATTACTTTGCTGAAAGTACAGAACTTACAACTAATCAGAGGGAAGGAGATTTTCTTCGAAAATTTATTGACATTATAGATCGCAACTTGAATCAACACAATATGGATGTCAATCTAATTGCTTCTGAATTATTTATGAGCAGAAGCAAGCTCTATGATAAGATAAAAAGTATGACTGGTAAATCTATTATTGAGTTTATTATTAATTATCGTTTGCGGAAAGCAGCTCGACTTATCGTGGAGACAGACCTTTCGATGCGTGAAATAATGGAACAAATAGGTATTGAGAGTCAATCTTATTTTACACGTGCATTTAAAAAAGAGTTTGATGAAACACCAACTGCATTTGCAGCAAGATATAAAAAGAAAAAAAACTAATAGTTTAATTTACTTACACTAATTTGACGGTTAATTTCATAAGTTGTTAATTTACTGGGCTCCATCAATTTCGCTTTGTTCGTTTTTGACCTCTTCTATTGACTTAAATTTGACATTCTCAAGTTTAAGCACCACTGGATTAGGCCATTGGTTATTTGTGTACATTCGATGTCCGTTTACAGCGCTAATAATAAGACCAATAGGAGTCTCGTGAAAGTAAACATTTGCATCAATATTGCTACGATACTCAACCAATTCGCTTGCATATCCCAATACACTAATTTTTGTTTCTGAAGTGGTTTTTATTTGTTTTAAAATAATTTCTTTACGTTTAGCATATCCCCAGTTTTTACCACCTTGTACAAAAGCATACACCGTTTTTTCGTCTTTTGATGCTGTAAACCAAATATCTTCTTCTTTAATTATTTCCCACGGACGAATATCGTGTATTGCATTGGTGTTAATTAAATTCCATAGAGCGATTTCGCGTAATAGAGCTTCTTGTTCAATTTGAATTTCGCCATTAGGCTTTGGTCCGACATTAAGCAATAAGTTGCCACCCTTAGCACGTGTTTCGATTAGCATGTTGATTATTTGAGAACCGCTTTTGTGAGGGTCATTAGTTGCTTTATATTGCCAATCAGTTCCCATAGTAAAGCAGGCTTCCCAAGGTCCTGGCAAAGATTTATTCGGTAATGTTTGTTCAGGTGTTTGCATTTGTCCACGAGTAACGACAATATTAGATTGCAACTGCCAGGCATATTCTTTCAACTCTTCGGCAGGTCCATCGAAAAACAATACATCAATTTTACCGTAATTTGTAAGCAACTCTTTTATTTGAGCTTTATCTAAATCCATTAATTTTTTATTATTAATAGGATAATGCAGCGGATGTTGTAAGCGCCCTATCGGAATGTCGTTTTCATATAACAAATTGAAATCTTCGGGCGAAAAATATAAGCCTATTGCAATATCTTGTTTACGGAAAGCTTCGATCACTTCTTTCACAATGTCACGTTTGAACGGAGTGTTCATTATTCCAAATTTTGTTGTTTTTGTGTTCCACATACAAAATCCAGAGTGATGTTTAGCGGTAAATACTATATATTTCATTCCGGCAAGCTTTGCAAGTACTGCCCATTCGTCGGGATCAAATTTTTTAGGATTAAATGTTTTTGGTAATTCGTTTATGAAACGATAAAGATAATCGTCAGATGCTCCAGCCATTGAATGACTAATAACACTTCCCACCTGTGAGTCAAAGCTCCAATGTACAAACATGCCAAATCCTAAATCCATAAACCATTGCTCACGATCCGGTTTATTGTTAGTTTGTTGAGCAAAAATATTAATCGAACTTATCAATAAACAGCAAAATAGAAAGGTCGTTTTGTTTTTGTTCATAGCTATTTTATTTGTTGTCTTCTGACACGGCATTAGTATATCTTATTTTATCCAAAAAGAAAATTTGAAGTAAGATAAAGATAGTTGATTTTTTTTGAATTTCGATTTAAATGTAGTTGACTTCGGGATGCAGCTCAATTCCAACTTTTTCTTTTACCGAAGTTTGTATCGCATTGGCTAAGTCAGCAACTTCTTTGCCTGAAGCTCCACCAAAATTAACAAGAACAAGGGCTTGGTCTTCGTGAACTCCCACATTACCAATACGTTTTCCCTTCCATCCGCATTGTTCGATCAACCAGGCAGCAGGCACTTTTACCACTTCGTCGTTTACTGCATAATGCACAATGTCAGGATGTTTTTGTTGCAACGCTTCGAAGTGTGCTTTGCATACATAAGGATTCATGAAATAACTTCCTGCGTTTCCAAGTTTTTTCGTGTCGGGTAGTTTTTTTGAACGAATATCAATAATCGTTTCTCGAATATTCGCTAGCTTAACTTCGCCTCGTTTCAACACTTCTGCTTCTAAGTGCTGATAACTAAGTTGCGGCAGCGGTTTTTTAGATAATCGGAAAATTACTGACGTGATAGCGTATTTTCCTTTCAGCTCTTTTTTGAAAATGCTTTCACGATAGTTGTATTTACATTCTTCGTTAGTGAAAATTCTTTTTTTTGATGTGGCGAGTTCTATAGTTTCTACTTCAAAAATTAAATCTTTTACCTCTACTCCGTAAGCGCCAATGTTTTGCACCGCTGAAGCTCCGATTGTTCCCGGAATATTCGATAAATTCTCAACTCCCCACCAAGATTTTGATACGGAATGAGCCACAAAATCATCCCAAATAATGCCCGAACCAACTTTAACAAGAACAAATTCATCGTCTTCCGCTATAATTTCAAGCGTTTGGATAGATGAATAGAGAATGCTGCCTTTAAAATCCGATAAAAAGAGCAGGTTGCTTCCACAGCCAATCATCAATAAGCGATTACTCTTTGCTGTATCTGTTTTCAAAAAGGTGATTAAATCTTCCTCCGAATTGTATTTAACGAAATAATCGGCTTTAACATCAATGCCAAAAGTATTATAGGTTAGAAGCGATACATTCTTTTGGACATCAGCTCCGTTTGAAAGTTTATCAGTATTCATTTTTTATGAAATTTATTATTTTTTCTTCGTCGTCGGGATGAAACCAATTGATTTCTTCGTCGCGTTTGAACCATGTCAGCTGTTTTTTTGCATAATGGCGAGTATCGCGTTTTATCCACTCCACGGCTTGTTCTAATGAGCAATTATCATCCATATATTCGTATAGCTCTTTATATCCAACCGTGTTTAGCGTATTCAAATGGCGTTGTTCGTAAAAAGAAGAAGCCTCTTCAAGCAAGCCCTCTTTCATCATTTCGTCCACGCGTGTATTGATGCGTTCGTAAAGTTCTTCGCGTGGGCGATTCAAGCCTATTTTTAATATGTCGAAATCGCGTTTTTTCTTCTTTCCGGTGCGGATGTCGGAAAAAGGTTTTCCTGTTATGCTGCAAATTTCAAGGGCATGAATCATCCGTTTAGGATTCTTCTGATCTACTTGTTCGTGAAAATGTTTGGGATCCAATCGCTCTAATTCTTGCTTGATATATTCGATACCTTTTTCTTCGTATTGTTTCCACCAAAAGGCACGCGTTTCGTCATCAACCGTAGGAATATCGTCAATACCCTTACATATCGCGTCGATGTACATCATTGAGCCACCGACCAACATTACCGTTTGATGTTGCTGAAATAAGTCGGAAAGCAGCTTTATCGCATCTAATTCGTATTGTCCCGCGCTATAATTATCGAAAATGGAATGCGTTCCGATAAAATAATGCTTCACTTCGTTGAGATGCTCTTCGCTTGGCGCTGCTGTCCCGATTTTGAGTTCGCGATAGAATTGGCGTGAATCGGACGAAACTATCGGACAGTCCAAGTATTTGGCTAAACGCAGACTGATATTGGTTTTCCCAACTCCTGTAGGTCCTAATAATA
>DAIOHI010000032.1:0-13165 GCA_036744815.1 Paludibacteraceae bacterium | reverse complement strand
AAAATGGCATTGAATTCTGATACGGCATTATTTGTCACTCATATATAATATACACCGATTATTTCTTAGAATATTTTACTCTGCTTGAAACTTATTTTTTTGCTGAACAAAACAAAAAATAAGTTTTATTTGTTTCTATTTTAAGTTACAGAAACACAATTGAATTTATTGCTTTTTGCAATTGTCATTTTAACAAATACTCCTATCATATAAAAAGAACAGCAACTTTGGTACAATATTTGTATTAGGTTATTGAAGTGTTATCTATAAGTAAATTAATAATTTTTACGATTAATTTAAACTTTTTGTTTTAAATTTTGTTTTAAATTTTGTTTTAACTTTGTCTCTAATTTTGTTTTCATTTTTCAAATTAATAATAAAATTGATTTTATCAATATATCAAACTTAAAAAATACATTTTAAACAAACTTAAAAAATTAAGCAGCATGAAAAAGTATCTTATCTTTTCGTTATCAGCAATCGCTCTTTCAATAGGGATAGCAAATGCACAAGACTATTCAAAATGGTCTGTTGCCGTTAAAGGAGGTTTAGACTATTATCGCGTAAACCCACATGAAGGTCAAACAGACTGGAGTAATATGAAAACGTATACAACAAATGCTAGTTGGGTATTGCCTGTAATCCAATTGGAACATACAATAAATCCTTATTTTGGAATTGGTGTCGATTTTGGTCATTATGCTTACAATCGTCACCGCCTTAAAGGCAACACACTAGATGCGACAATTTATGGATCTGTGAATTTATCTAATATAATAGCTCCTGTACGGAATGATTTTTGGCAAAAAGTAACACTTTATAGCAATATTGGCTTAGGGTTAGGGTTCTATTCTTTTGAACTAGACCAAGCACCTAAAGGTAAAGGTAAATCACCTCTTGGTACAGTATCTTTAGCTTTAGAGTACAATTTAGGTTCTTCATGGGCATTAATAGGAGAAGGACAATACCGCTCTTATACAAAAGAGAATCTGGGAGGAATAGTATCTCCTGATACCAAAAGTAATGATGCAATAGTTGCCAACATCGGACTTCGTTATAAATTTGGAGCTAAGAGTAAGACTCACACAAGAAATGCTGTAGTGAAGAATTATTATTCGACTCTTTACGGTGGAGATGCAAGTGATCTTGCAACCAAAGCAGCTAATGATGCAGCCAAAGCAAACAATAAAATTGATGCTCTCGAAAAATCACTCAATGACAGGATGAATAACATAGAGAAAGACAATGCAGCTATCAAAGACAAATTGAATCAACTTGAAAACGCATTGAAAGAATTGAACAGCAATCCAAACAGCAATGCATCAGCAAATATCTCCTTCGATAATATTGAATTTGAATTTGGTTCAAGCAAATTGACAACATCATCTCATACAATATTAGATCAAATTGCCTCTGTTTTGAAAGCTAACGGCAATGATAAAAAAGTCTCTATCAGAGTTAATGGTCATACAGACAGTACAGGACCAGAAGAATATAATCAAGTACTTTCAGAGCAAAGAGCTGAATCTGTAAAAAAATATTTGGTTTCCAAAGGAGTTTCAGAATCAAATATATCAGTAAAGGGATACGGTGAATCAAATCCAATTGCTAGCAATGATACAGCTACTGGTCGCGCACAAAACCGTCGTGTAGAATTTCAAATTTCAAAATAGATAGTGTTCAATACGATAAAAACAAGAGAGTTGCCGGTAGCGGCAACTCTCTTATTTTTTATATATCCTATTAGAGAGACAAATAATCAATACTGTATTGCGAAGTTATTTAAAAAAAATAAAACATTTATACTTAACAACCTTATTTTCATTATTTAGCCATTCGTTTTACGATAGCTAATAATTGCAATTGTATTCAGTACAACAGCAAAGGCAAGCAATTTCAGTATATGAGGAAGAATATCCGCGAAACCACTTCCTTTCAAGTAAACTAAACGAACTACTTCTACAAAGTATCGGAAAGGATTGAAAAGCGTAATCGTTTGCGCCCAATCGGGCATACTGCTGATAGGGGTAAAAAGCCCGCCGAGAAGAATAAGTATCATCAGCGTAAAAAACATAATGAGCATAGATTGCTGCTGCGTATTCGCTATATTCGATATAATAACTCCTATTCCGCTATAAGCAATGATATAAACAAATGCCGTCAGATAGATATTCAACAAATTACCTTGAGGTATAATACCATACATTAAACGAGCGATAAGAATACCGATACTGAGAATGAGAATCCCCATAATCCAAAAAGGGATTACTTTTCCCAAGATAAAACTGAATTTATTGATCGGCGTAACATTTATCTGTTCAATAGTTCCGATTTCTTTTTCCCTTACAATATTCATTGCCGACATTACGCCCGTCATAACAGTAACAAGAATGACAAATATGCCCGGCACCATATAGGGAAAATACTCCATTGATGTATTGTAACGGTATTGTGTTTTGAGCGTTATTTGTGGAGTTTCTCGCATCTGAGATGCAGTTATTTCCTGCAAATATTGGTTCATACTCTGCGTGATATAAGACAATGCAACACCGGCTTTTTGTCCGTTGACAGCATCTATATTAAGCATATAATCCATTCGATGCTCGCGAAGAAGGCTATTTTCGAAGTTTCTCGGTATTTCCAATATCAAATCACTTTCTCCTTTCTCTATCGATTTCAGTGCTTCGTTGTAGGAATTTGCATAAAGAGACAATTCAAAATAATCGGATGCAAGTATTTTGTCAATCATCTTTATAGAGACACTGCTTCGATCGTTATCAACAATGCAGAGATGGATGTTTTTTTGCTCGAAAGTAGCCGCCCAAGGAAGAATGAGCAACATAATGGTAGGCATCATCACAATCATAAAGAGCATGATGGGATTGCGAAAAATCTGTAAAATTTCTTTCTGCAACAGAAAGGAAAGTGTCCTCAGCATTTTCATAAACGATTCTTAAATTTTTTAATGCTTATAAACAACAACACTATCGTCATGCCAAGCAGTGCGACAACTTCCTTCCAAATTGCCGCGATGCCGACACCTTTAATCATCAATCCGCGAATTGCCTCAATATACCATTTAGCAGGAATAACATTAGATAAATGCTGCAATAGTTTTGGCATACTTTCGACAGGAAACAACACGCCCGAAAGCAGCATCGAAGGCACCATCAGCCCGACCAGTGCCATTATGATAGCTGTCTGTTGCTCGTTGGCAATGGATGAAATAAGCATTCCAAGCGACAGAGCAGATAAGGTAAACACTATGCTGAGTAGCAAAATCACGGACAAACTACCCATAACCGGAACTCCCATCAGAAACACAGCAATAAGCATGATCAGCACAACATCGGTCATTGAGACAATAAAATACGGAACGGCTTTTGCCAACACAATGGAAGTGGGTTTCAACGGCGAAATAAGTAAAATTTCCATCGTGCCACGTTCTTTTTCACGGACGATGGAAATGGAAGTCATCATAGCACAAATAATCATCATAAGCATACCCATAAGCCCCGGAACAAAATTATAGGCACTTTTTATCTGTGGATTGTAAAGCATCTTCACTTCGCCGTTTATTTTCATGGAAAGTCCTGCGTTACTACCTAATTCATTTTGATATTGCATGGCAATTAATTGCAGATAATTGTCGATTGTTGATGCTTCGTTCGGATCGGAAGCGTCAACAAGGATTTGAATTTCAGCTCTTTTACTGCGATGAAAATTTTCATCAAAATCTTTTGGAAAAACAACAGCAAGTTTGCATTTTCCTTTATTGAAAGCTTCGTCAATTTGTGCAGCGGAAGTCAAATATCCTGTCAACGAAAAATAGCCGTTATTGCTCAATTTTCGGATGAAATTTTCAGACAAGCTAGATTTGGATTCATCCAACACGACAAAAGGCGTATTCCTCATATCATTGGTGACGGCATAACCCAAAATAAGGAGTAAAACAATTGGCATTAGCAACAAGATAACAAGTGTGTACACATCGCGAAGGATGTGCTTGGTTTCTTTCCGTATAAATACAAAAAACTGTTTCATTTATTCAATTACAGATTTTAGAGCAAAGAAGCAAGATTCAAAACAAAAGACAATAATTGTTTTCAGTATCATTTTCACATTAGTATATTATCAAATTCTGTTTTCTGGTTACCGTAAACTATCTTATTCTGCCTTTCGTGCCAGCTGCTGAAACACATCGTCCATTGTTTGAGAACTGTAAGTTTCCTTCAATCCTGTCGGCGTATCAAGCGCTTCTATTTTCCCATCCACCATAATGGATACACGCCCGCAATACTCGGCTTCGTCCATATAATGCGTAGTTACAAAAACGGTCATTCCGTTATTCGATGCTTTGTAAATCATTTCCCAAAACATTTTCCGCGCAATAGGATCGACTCCTCCCGTAGGCTCATCGAGAAAAACAATTTTCGGATTATGAAATGTCGATACGGCAAAAGCCACTTTTTGCTTTATTCCCATCGGAAGCGAATGTACCAAGGCGTTTCTCTCCGAATCCAAACCTAACTCGCGAATAACTTCAATAGTTTTTTCTTTGATAAGTTTGTCGCTCATCCCATAAATTCCACCGTAGAATCTCAGATTTTCTATCGGTGTAAGATCTTCGTAAAGCGAGAACTTCTGACTCATATAACCGATATTTTGCTTTATCTTATTTGCTTGCTTATAAATATCGAAACCAGCCACCATACCTTCGCCCGAAGTCGGATTCATCAAACCACAAAGCATTCGCATAGCGGTGGTTTTTCCGGCACCGTTTGCTCCCAAGAAGCCGAAAACCTCGCCTTGCTCCACTTCAAAGCTAATGCTATCGACAGCAGTAAAACTTCCGAATCTTTTTGTTAAGTTATTTGTTATGATGGATTTCATTCAATATTCAATTTTTACTCATCAACTCAATAAAACAATCTTCGATGTCGGGTTTTATTTCGTTAATTTGTGCATTTGGGATATCAAACATCTTATTATCGCAGAAAATAACATGTAGGCTTTCTCCTGAAATATAGCAATCCTTCACGCCTTCATCATTTCGCAAACCTTGCAATAATTGATAATTGTTCGGCGATTTTATTTCGAACAATCGATTTTCATAATTCTCTATAATTTTATCCGGACTATTTATCGACATAATTCCTCCAGCCTGAATCAGCGCGATACGGTCGCAACGTTTCGCTTCGTCCATGTATGGAGTTGACGCCAAAATGGTAATGTCTTGCTGCTTTAATTGTTGCAGCATTTCCCAAAACTCTTTACGCGAAACGGGATCGACACCCGTTGTAGGTTCATCCAAAAACAACACTTTGGGCTTATGAATAAGCGCACAGCAAAGTGCCAATTTTTGTTTCATCCCTCCCGAAAGTTTTCCGGCACGTCGTTTCTTGAATGGCTCTATCTGAACATAAATATCGCGTATCTGATCGTAATTTTCGTCGATTGTAGTATTAAAAACATCGGCAAAAAAGGTTAAGTTCTCTTCAACAGTCAAGTCCTGATACAGCGAAAAACGTCCAGGCATGTAACCGATAATATTTCGTATTTCCCGAAAATTTTTTACCGTATCAAAACCTTCAACCAAGGCTCTACCTTCGTCGGGAAGAATAAGCGTAGTGAGAATACGGAAAAGCGACGTTTTTCCGGCACCGTCGGGACCAATCAAGCCAAACAGTTCGCCTTGTTCCACTTGAAAGTTGATATTATTGAGAGCTTGAATATCGCCGTATTTTTTACTGATATTCTCGACGGCAATTTTTATCATAAATTATGAATAAAATATATCAGAAGGAAAAGAAGTCAACCTTACGCTTATCGTTCCGCCGCGATCGGAAAATTCTATTTTATTTTCCCGAGCCAACCAACCCAAAGCAAAAAGGATGAGGTCTTTTTTATAGCCTGTTAATTCTTCTAATTCGATTAAGGACAAAGTCCCTTTTTCTGACAACAGATGCCAAATTGTTCCAGCATTGAAACCGATATCTTCTTTCAACATAAGTCATTATTTTTAGGTTATTAATAAATATAATTTTCTATTTAAAATCCACATCTCCGTACATTCCTATCTTAAGTCGTCCATCCACATTTTCGACAGCAATTTTTACGGCATAAACCAAGTTTTCACGCTCATCTTTTGTCTGTATCGTTTTTGGAGTAAATTCTGCCTTATCCGAAATCCAAGTAATACGCCCTTTATAATATTTATTACTTTTATAGGATTCATTCGTAAAAACCTTCACTTCCTGTCCTATTTTGATTTCTTCCAACTGCGACGAAACAACATATACGCGAAGAAACATATTTTTCGTATCGGCAATCTTAAACAGCAATGTTCCCTGACCGGCTAATTCGCTTTGCTGAATGTATTTATTAAGTACCGTACCCTCAATCGGACTATAAATGCGACTCCGCGAAAGCATATCCTTCGCCTGTTCAATTTGCACCTGATACATACTTAGCTGCTCATCGATGCTGCTGACGGATTTTGTCAACACATTATCCTGCGCGTCAATGCTTTTTTTCAACACATCTACCTGCGCTTTAGCATCATCCAACTGCTTTTCGGTAGCTGCATTGCCAGCATACAATCGCTGCACGCGGCTATATTCTCTCTCCGCTTTTAGAAGTTGCTCTTTCAGCGAAGCCATCTGAATATCTACACTCGGCTTTCCGGCTTTTACACCTTTCTTTGCTGCTTCGAGTTGGAGTTTTTTAAGATGTAATTGAACAGTATCAACATAACCGATATATTGATCTTTTTGAAGCCAATCTCCTTCTTGTATATTAAATTCCTGCACTTTGCCTTGCACTTCGGACGAAACAATTATTTCTGTCGCTTCAAACGTTCCCGACGCATCGTGTATCGAATTATTCTTATTGCAAGAAGAAAAAAACGCTATTAAAACAAATAGGACAAATGAGTTTTTGATTTTCATCGGATTTTTTCTATTAGTTAATTTCCTTGTGTATATTTATAATTGCAAACGCTGAGTAATAATTGTATTTCGTGCATGGCTTTGTTTTGACGCGCTATGCTCTCGGCGTTAATGTCGCGAATGAGATCTGTAACGGTCAAAGTTCCGTTGGCGACCTTAACCTCTGACGACTTTTTTATATTTTCGCGCAAGCGGATAATTTCATCATCGTCGGCAATAAGTTGCTGCATTTTATCCACTTCATTTTTTTGCTGTTCGGTTAGCATTGACTGATTAAACAAAAAAGTTTCTTTTTGCACAGCCACCGAATGTTGACCTATTTCAATCTTGCGTAAATCATCGCTTCGACTATATAGATTGCTTAAATTCCATTTAAAAGAAACACCGCCGATATAAAACGGAGAGAATTCATTTTTCAACATATTTAACCCCGGTTTCCCGTAGCCACCTTGAAGAAAAGCGCCGACAAAAGGCATATTGCTCGCGTTGAGTAAAGCGCGCTGACTTTCGAAGCTTTTCGACTGCGCATCGAACAATTTTATTTCGGGACGATTATTATCGTTTGCAGACAGAAAATCAACTTTCGGTTTTTGTAAGTTTTTGCTCTCGTCTATTTTAACGCCTGTAAGCATCGACAGCATTTGCAAATAAGTTTTCCGAGAAGTTTTCAATTGTATTTTTTGTTGATTAATATTCAATTGTTCTACTTTTAAGGCATCTAAATCAGCCTCATTAGCAACACCATTTTCAACAAAAGTTCCTATCTTTTCATAATTACGCTGCAATTCTTCCGACAAGAGATTCAATTGTTTCTCTTGCTCGTTCAAGAGCAAAATACCAAAGAAAAGTTGATTTACACGATCGTTTATCGCATAAAGTTCCACTTCCACTTTTTGTCTATCAATTTGTGATTCCGCTTTAGTCAGTTTCTTCTTCGATGAAGTAAGTCCTCCATCCCAAATCAATTGATTAACTTCAATTTGAGCCTGATATTGATCTTTCGAAAGTGCTTCCAAATCAAACATTCCTTGAAGCTGTTCCGGAATTTCGATACTTGTTACATCTGACTGGTAAGTGGCGCGAGCCGACAAAGACAACTGCGGTAAATATTTTTTGCTGGCATTGTTCAGATTATATTTCTCCGACTTATTTATCAAATCGTATTGCTTTATAAGCGGATAATTTTGGCGCGCCCATTGCTGACAGCTATCTAAAATCAAATCTTGAGCCTGCAAAAAAGGTAGTACAAGAAAAAAAATCGCCATTAATAAAACTATTTTTCTCATAATTATTCCGTTTTTCTTTAGATTATTTCCGGCTTTAAACTATTCAATATCATAATAACATTTTCCTTTTTGCGTTGCTCAATTCTTATTGACATTTCCGATTCGCTCAGATCAATAATTTCTTTTGCCAATGGATAAAAAATGAAAATACCCACATTTAAGGACAACATCGAAAGTAATAAATCAACAGCTTTCATCGGACGAACATTTCCCAATTTTGCTTCTGCATCTATTTGTTCTTGCAAGAAACGAATCAACTGAGACGGTTTACTGCCTAATGATTCTTTCAGCGCCCCCAATTTTTTAGGTGAAGATAAAAGTTCGTTTACAATAAATCGTGGAAATTTCGGATTTATATTAATCAAATCAAAATGAGATTCGACCATTAACTTAATCCTCTCCTGAAAACTCATATCTCCTAGATGAACTTTTAATAATTGTTCTAGAAAAACAGTAAGTTTTTTCTCAAAAATAACATTGAATAATTTCTCCTTCGTCCGGAAATAATAATGTATCAAAGCTTGATTACAACCAACTTCTTTTGCAATATCAGTTGTTGAGGTTCCGGAAAAGCCTTTGTCCAAAAACAGTCGCTCCGCCGTATCCACAATCATCTGCTCCATCGATGGTTTATTATCACTATTCATATTCAAATACCATATTTAATACAATTGTTTAATAGACCTATTAAACAAAACACAAAAATCCAATATTAATTTATTATAAGCAAGTTTTATATGTTAAATAATATTATTTTTCTTTCTGTGTTTTATTTAAATTTTATATTTGTCCGATAATATCATCGTAGCTATACTTTAATCTTATTATCAAATTTTCAATTTTATCTATTCAGTAATCAGCTAATTAACCTAGATACAATAAAAATGGCATACTTATTGTCATGACATGCAAACTTTATTTACTAACAAAAATTAAAAATCACAATGAAAAAGTATTTAGCAGAAATGATTGGAACTATGGTTCTTGTACTTGGCGGTTGCGGTACAGCAATTTTCGCCGGCGGTTCCGTTGGATTTTTAGGGGTTTCTTTAGCCTTTGGTCTCACCGTTGTTGCAATGGCATACGGTATTGGAAACATTTCCGGAGCACATCTAAATCCGGCTGTTTCGGTTGGAGTTTTTTGTGCAGGCAGAATGTCTGCGAAAGATTTATTTGGTTATATAACGGCACAAATTATCGGAGGAATTATCGCAGCAGCTATCTTGGCTTTTGTTGTGGCGCAATATGGAGGCGAAAGAGCTACATTTGCAGCAAATGGTTTTGGAGCTGATTTTTTCCAAGGCGCTGCGGGTTACATGAATTTGTCGCTAATCGGAGCGTTTGTAATTGAATTTGTACTTACTTTTGTTTTCCTAATCGTGATTTTAGGAGTAACAGACAAAACAGCGACTCCGGGATTTGCGGGATTGGCTATCGGTTTAACATTGACTTTGATTCACTTGATTAGCATTCCTTTGACAAACACGTCGGTAAATCCGGCACGTTCAATCAGTCAAGCTATCTTTTCAGAAAACGCTTTGGCATTGCCTCAACTTTGGGTGTTTATTGTTGCGCCGATAGCGGGTGCTGCATTGGCGGCTTTTGTGTGGAAAGCCATTAGCTCAAGTAAAAAATAACGAAAAAGATTGTTTTTTTAAATATCAAAAGGGGTTTACTTCAACTAATGAAGCAAGCCCCTTTTTGAATTATTTTATTCAATCGGAACATAAATTTCCGTTTTCAGCTTTTCGGGCGCAGTGTTTTCAGGCGAATTAAGATATTTTTCGAAGCAGAAAGAATCTCTCAGCTGATAGGATCCTTCGGGAATAAATTTAGAATAAATCCTATCGTAAACAACTCCTAAACTATCGTAACTTCCTTGATAATGAACTACTAAATAGTTTCCACTTTTAATTTCCTTTACTCCTATTTCGCCTTTGGCTTCCGCTTTTTTGCGAATGACCAAGCAAACATCGGTACGAAGTTTTGATTCTTCGGTTACTTTCGGGTCGTTGTGATAAATACAAATGTGCTCCATTCCTGCCGAAAAGAGTTTGCATTCCTTTACATAAGCCCAAAGCTGCTGCCAGGCTCCTCCGAAATTGAGACCGGAATAAGCGCCTTGAAGCGAAATATAAATAGCTTGTTTGGATTCTAATGTAACAACTTTAGGTTTTTTAATTTTTAAATCGGGATTTAATTGTTGAGCTTTCATAATAACAAAGTTTTTATTGTTTCGATATTCTATTGGCGAAATACCGTAAAACTGCTTAAAAACTTTCGACAACGAAGAAGGAACATCGTAACCCACGCGATAAGCAATGTCCTGTATAGGTAGTTCGGTGTAACGAATGAGCCGAGCTGCAGTCTCGACACGCGTTCGTATAACAAACGCTCCTATTGATTCACCTAAAAATGCTTTCGTTATGCGCTGAAAGTGAAAAGGTGAAAAACAGGAAATATCTGCCAGCGTTTTCAGTTCAATACTTTCGTCGATATGATTGTTAATGTATTCAATCACGATATTAATCTGCTTCAGATACTCTTCTTTTGTTGTTGGTCTTTGTTGCATAATTCTATTGTATTTCGAAAGCAAAGATAGAGAGCTAAAACGACTAATGCTTGTCCAAAAATGCGGATTTGTATTTTCGACTGAAATACCGTTCTATCTTTTTGTCAAACGTAAAATCCATTTTACCACTTCCATTATCGGAAGCGGAGCAATAGCCAACAGCACAACCCAAGTCCATTGCGTTGCATTGAGCGTTGTTAAATGAAAAATATCGTGCAAGAAAGGAAGTTCGAGTACAATCAACATCAATGCAAAAACAAGCAAGATGGCTCCAATCAGATATTTATTCGAGAACATCCCTTTAAATGCCGATTGATAGGACGAACGCACATTGAACACATGAGTCAGCTGCGTAAAGGCAAGCACAGCAAAAGTCATAGTTTGCGCAACTTCCACACCAGCTTGCATTCCGATTTGAAAAGCAATAAGCGAAAGAATGCCGACCATCGTTCCTTGTAAAAAAACACGCGATGAAAACTTCCGGTTCATAATGCTTTGCTTCGAGTCAACAGGCTTCCGTTGCATAACATCGGGCGCAGCCGGATCAACGCTTAAAGCAAGCGCCGGCAAACTATCAGTAACCAGATTTATCCACAATATATGAATGGGAAGCAGTGGAGTAGCCCAATTAGCAAGTACCGCAACAAAGAGCACTACTATTTCGCCAATATTAGTCGAAAGCATAAATTGTATCGCTTTCAGAATATTGTCATAGATACGCCGACCTTCCTCCACAGCGGCAACTACGGTAGCAAAATTATCATCCGTCAAAACAATATCGGCAGCTTCTTTCGAAACATCAGTTCCGGTAATTCCCATCGCACATCCAATATCGGCTAGTTTTAAAGCCGGAGCATCATTAACTCCATCGCCGGTCATAGCCACAACATCGCCCGAACGCTGGAAAGCACGCACAATTCGAACTTTATGTTCGGGAGCAACGCGGGCATAAACTGAAATCCGATGCACATTTGCACGCAGTTCGTCATCCGTCATTTTTTCCACATCAACTCCGGTGCGAACCTCATCACCTTCCTGCATTATTCCCAGCTGTGTAGCGATGGCAGTGGCGGTAATTTTATGATCTCCGGTAATCATTACAGGTTTAATTCCAGCTGCGCGACATTTCTCTACGGCAGATTTCACTTCTTCTCGCGGTGGATCAATCATGCCCATCATGCCGACAAAGGTTAAGCCATTCTCGATTGTTGACGCTTCAATTTTTTCGGGTAAAACAGAAATATCTTTCTGAGCCATTGCCAAAACACGCAAAGCTTTACCTGCCATATTAAGATTCTCGGCGCGGATTGCGTCTTTATCTTTTTCAGTAAGAGGAAGCAAACTACCCTTCTTCAAAACGGTATCACAACATGCCAATAGCTCATCTAATCCACCTTTGCTATAAACCTTTAGTCCATCAGAAGTTTGATGAATGGTTGTCATGAGTTTGCGTTCCGAATCGAAGGGAATTTCAGCTACACGAAGAAATTCCTTATCTAAATCATCTTTTATAAAATCGAATTTCAATCCTATATCGACTAAAGCCGTTTCTGTGGGATCGCCCGTTGTTTTCCACTTACCTTCTTCTTTGCTCAATTTCGCATCGTTAGCCAAAACAGCAATTTTCAACAATGTGTCGATGCTCGTATTTCGATTTTCGTTTATTTGCGAAGTTTCAAATTCGGATTCCTCAACATAAAGCGAAACAACAGTCATGCGATTTTGCGTCAGAGTTCCCGTTTTATCGGAACAAATTACGGTAGTGCTTCCCAAGGTTTCAACCGAAGGCAAAGTACGGACGATAGCATTTTTCTTTACCAAACGTTGAACACCAACCGCAAGTACGATAGTAGAAACAGCGGGCAAACCTTCGGGAATAGCGGCAGCGGCAAGGCTCACGGCTGTCATAAACATATCGACAATATTTTTCCCGTAAAGCACCCCAACTATAAAAATCAAAATACAAATGGCTAAAGCTCCTATTCCTAGGGATTTGCCGAGCTTATCCAGCTTCTCCTGCAAAGGAGTTTTAGTCTCTTCAACTGACTGGATCATCGCGGCAATTTTCCCCACCTCGCTACTCATTCCCGTAGCTATAACAAGTCCTTTTCCACGTCCGTAGGTAACAATGCTCGACGAGAAGCCAAGATTATCCCGATCGCCCAAAGGAACATCTTCGTCCTTGATGGCTTGCGTAAATTTTTCTTCGGGAACAGATTCTCCGGTCAGCGCGGCATCTTGTATTTTCAGATTGACAGCTTCCATCAAACGTAAATCGGCAGGAATGGAATCGCCTGTTTCCAACACAACAAGATCGCCCGGAACAAGTTCGGTGGATGATATAATGTTTATTTGTC
>DAIOHI010000031.1:0-13297 GCA_036744815.1 Paludibacteraceae bacterium | reverse complement strand
CCTTTGATACTCCGGGCGTATATTATTTAAAAGCAGGAAATATTATTTCTCCTAAAATATATATAAATAAAAATGCGTATAATGGAGCTGCTGATTTTGTACTAAATTACATGCGGCAACAACGTTGCGGATACAATCCTTCTTTGGATATGGAATGCCATCAGCACGATGGATACGAGGTTTATGGTGAAAATCCGGAAGAGTATAAAAAAATAGATGTTCGCGGAGGTTGGCACGATGCTTCGGATTATTTGCAATACGGAGCAACTTCGTCAAATGCTATCTTTCAAATGCTTTTTGCCTATCGAATGAATCCGACCGCTTTTGATGACCGCTTTGATGCTTCAGGAAAAGTAGGAGCAAATGGTATTCCCGATATCTTGGATGAAGCAAAATGGGGATTGGATTGGCTGCTCAAAATGTATCCTGATAAAGAAGTTCTTTATCATCAAATAGCCGACGACCGCGATCATGCATCTTTCCGCTTACCAGCGGAAGATAAAGTTGACTACGGTTGGGGTGAAGGTTTAGGGCGTCCCGTTTATCGTGCAACGGGGCAAGTACAAGGTCTGATGAAAAACAAGAATCGTTCGACAGGTATCGCCTCTATTGCAGGAAAGTATTCTTCCGCTTTTTCTTTAGGATCAGAGCTTTTAAAATCGTATTATCCTGATTATGCAAAAATTTTACAACAAAAGGCAATTCAAGCCTACGAATATGGCGTGGCTAATCCCGGTGTATGTCAAACGGCTCCTTGTAAATCGCCCTATTTTTATGAAGAAGATAATTGGAGCGACGATATGGAGCTGGCGGCAGTTCAGCTATATGATCAGACTAAAGACAATCGTTACTTAAAAGAATCGGCTCAATATGGACGATTGGAACCTGTCACGCCATGGATGTGTTCTGATACGGCGCGACATTATCAATGGTATCCTTTTATAAATCTCGGACATTTTTTATTAGGAAGCAGCAGTAATACTAAAATAAGTAATGAATTCGTCGGAAACATGCAGCTTGCTCTTGAAAGTATGAGGCGACGTGGTGAAAATAATCCATTCAGCATGGGAATTCCGTTTATTTGGTGTTCCAACAATTTGGTAACAGCTATGGCTACTCAATGTCGCTTGTATCGAGAATTGACAGGGAATGAAAATTACATTCAACTAGAAAATGCCATGATAGATTGGCTTTTTGGTTGCAATCCATGGGGAACAAGTATGATTGTTGGGCTTCCTTCGTATGGAGATTATCCTTCCGATCCGCATTCTGCATTATGGCTTAATCACAAAATACAAACTTGGGGCGGCTTGGTTGATGGTCCGGTTTATGGAAGTATTTACAATAGTTTGCTTGGAGTGCATCTCACAAAAGAAGATACTTATGCTCCTTTTCAAACAGACTTAGCAGTGTATCACGACGATTATGCAGATTATTCAACCAATGAACCTACTATGGATGGAACAGCTTCGTTGACTTATATTTTGTCGGCAAAGCAGAAAGAAGGAACTTTAGGCGAAGATAAAAACAATTATCTGCGTGGCGGTATCAATCGAACAAATTCGGATAAAAAGCAAATATCATTGATCTTTTCGGGACACGAATTTGCCGATGGTTACGGGGATATTGTCTCTTGTTTAAAAAAACAGCAAGTGCCTGCTTCGTTTTTCTTTACCGGTGATTTTTACCGAAATTCTGAATATAAATTGATTATTGAAGATTTACGAAAATCAGATTTTTATTTAGGAGCTCATTCCGATAAACATTTGCTGTATTGTGCTTGGGAAAAACGCGATTCCTTGCTTGTAGATAAAGCCACGTTTTTAGATGATTTAAAAGATAATTATATGGAAATGGCAAAACTTTCTGTGGCGCAGTCCGATGCTCCTTTCTTCTTGCCTCCTTTCGAATATTACAACGACAGCATTAGTGCTTGGTGCCAAGAAATAGGGATTCAAATCATAAATTTCACTCCAGGCACCTACTCAAATGGAGATTATACAACTCCCGATATGAAAAATTATTATTCGAGCAAAGAAATATATAAGCGTATTTTGAATAAAGAAGAAAAAGAAAGTTTGAATGGAAATATTTTGTTGTTTCATTTCGGCACATCGGAAAAACGAACGGATAAATTTTATCCGTATTTGGATAAATTAATCACTGAATTGAAGAAAAGACACTATCAATTTACAAGTTTGAGGGAGTCGATTTATTAAAAAGAAGTCGCCTTATATTAAAATTTAATATCAAATAAAATAAATATAAAATTGATTAGCTTATGAAAAAATTATTCTTTTTATTAGGATTATTGTTGAGTATAACTTTTATGTCAGCTCAAACAATTACAGTTGAAAAAACCTATTGTTTGTTTAGTCAAAAAGGGTTTTATCCGAAACTTAGTTCGGATGGGAGTTTGCTTGCCTTCACATCATCTTCTTATGAAGGCTTGAGTGTATATAATTTTACGGACGAAACAATTCAAAAAGTATCGGACGATCAAGGTGCCGGCTATGACCCGATTTTCAGCAACGATAATAAAAATGTGTTTTTTAAGAATTTGACTTACGAGTCGAAATTACGTAATGAAGGAATTAAAAGTTATGACATCACTACAAAAACACAAAAAGAAATGTTGCATCCGCGGAGAAATATGAGACAGCCGCAGGCTTTTCAGAATGGATTCATGGTTTTTGCCGACAGTAAGATATTTAAATCTACATTTGGAAAAACTGAAGCTAAAATTTCCAATTATGTTTGGAGCGACGGAAATAATTTGAATATCTACAAAAACGACAAAACTCATATCCTAAATCCTATCGAAGGTGCTAACGGATATATTTGGGCATCTTTATCGCCAAATGCAAAAATGATTGTGTTTACAGCAGCTGGAAAAGGAACTTACGTTTGCGATTTGAACGGGAAAATATTGGCAGATTTAGGTTATCTAAATGCACCGGCTTGGCATGGAAATGATTTTGTTGTTGGAATGCAAGATAAGGATGATGGACATTTTGTAACAGAATCAAAAGTGTTGATCAAAAGTATTGATGGAAAAATGGAAAAAATTCTAAGTGAAAATAATCAAATCGCAATGTATCCGTCGTCAGCTTCTTCTGTGGATAAAGTGGCTTACAACACGATTTCAGGAGATATTTATATTGTGGAGTTAGGTATTGACAAATAGCAAGAAAGATTATTTTTATTAAAATGTAAAATCAAATATAGTTGTTATGAAAAAAATAAAAATCCTTTTTATTCCTTTTTTAATTCTTTTGGCGCATATGGCATATAGCCAGGATTTAACCGGAGTAAAAATTCATATAAATCCCGGACACGGAGGGTGGGATTCCGACGATAGAGGAATTTCAACACCATTGATAGCAGCAGCTCCAAATCAAGGATTTTGGGAGTCGCAAAGTAATCTTGATAAAGGATTGCAATTGCGTGATATGTTGGAAGCATTAGGCGCAACAGTACAAATATCGCGTTTGCAAAATCGGACGGAAGATGATTTGCCTCTTTCAACCATTGTGCGTATGGCAAATGAGTTTCAAGCAGATTTTATGTTGTCGATTCATAGTAATGCCGGCGCTGGAACAGCCAATTATGTTTTGATGCTATATGCCGGAGTGACAGCGGGAGACACGCATGTGTATCCTACGGCAACTCCGAAATCGGATGAAAGCAAGGCAATCAGTACAGAAATTGCAAAAAATCTGATAAAAAACCCAATGACTTATTGGACTGCGGCAAATTACAATGTGTCGGGTGATAAAACCTATGCACGCATGTATATGGGTTGGCCCAACGGTTACGGTGTCCTTCGTGGATTGACCGTTCCGGGCGTCATATCCGAAGGTTCGATGCACGATTATATTCCCGAAACATATCGTTTGATGAATATGGAATATAAATGGTTGGAAGCATGGAATTTCAAAAAAGCATTCTGCACTTATTTCAAAGATGCGGAAATACCAACAGGAAATATTGCCGGCTGGGTAAAAGACGGTCGCAATTTGATACAGGATGGGACATACAGAAAATATGGAAAAGACGTTTTATTACCTCTTGATGGAGCTAAATTGACACTTGTTGGAACGGAACAGACTTACACGGTCGATAATAATAGGAATGGAGTCTATGTTTTTAAAGATTTGCAACCGGGAACTTATACTGTAAAAGCCGAAGCAGATGGTTATTATGCAAAGGAACAAGAAATAGAGGTTGTGAAAAACGAGATTGCATATTTTAATTTTGAGTTGAATAAAATTCGAAATACAGCACCTCAAGTTATCGAATATACTCCCAATGTTGTTATTACGGATAGTGTAGAGTGTTCAACAAATATCGTGTTGAAATTTAATTGGGATATGGACGAAGAAACAACTCGTGCAGCCTTTTCTATAAGTCCGGCAGCAGAAGGGAAGATCAGTTTTGAAGATAGCCAGTACCAACTGCGTTTTGCACCCGATCAACCTTTTGAACCGGGAACTCTTTATACCGTCAAGTTGGATAAATCGGCAAGTCATCCGGATAATTTATCTATGGAAGAAGACTTCACCTTGCAATTTGTAACAAAAAACAGAGGTCGCTTGGCATTGCTGGACAGCTATCCGAGCAATGGAGATGTGGTTTACGACTTACGACCTGCTTTTTGGCTTATTTTTGACAAAAAACTTGAATCCAACTCTAATCATCTTCGAGCAGAAATTAATGTGTATGATAAAGATGGAAAAAAATTTGATAAACCTACACGTAGTATAAAGAACAATACAGTATCAGCTCCTTATGGTTCCTTCTATTTTGAGTTGGATTCGCTAAAAGCAGGCGAAAATTATAAAATTGTGATTGGAGGTGAGGTTGCTGATGATGTCGGAATTAGCATGGTTGATCCTGTTGAGATAAATTTTACCGCAGCGTCTGTTAAGGTTTCTGACCGCCCGATTATTCAAAGCTTCGAGAGTAAAGTGTATGATTATAATTCGGAACAAAGTTTGGGAGTTAAATCGGCAACAGTTGCTCTAAATACAGCTACCCGCTTATATGGAAAAGCTTCCAATCGTTTCCGTTGTACCTTCGAAGAAGAAGATGCTTATGTTGTATATAAAGCTCAACTTCTTGATACGGTAGTCAATAACGAAAATGTCGTTGGATTGCATGTTTTTGGCGACTATTCCCGAAATGAGCTTCAATTGGAGTTGATCGGCGAATCGGATATTCGCTACCTAAAACTTTGCGATTTAGATTTTATTGGTTGGCGTTTCTACGAGATTGATTTGTCTTCCTTAGAAAAAGATAAAGACTACACGATAACAGGAGTTAAGGTTATTCGTGGAAACGGATTTTTGAGTGGAAGTTTAGAGTTTTACTTGGATAATATGCTTCTGTACGATGAATTATTGTCGGATGACAATTCCGGAGTCAACTCCGAGTTGTTTAATATATATCCTAATCCGGCATCTGATGTTGTTTTCGTCAATATTGATAACGTAGAACTTCCGACCTTACAACTTTACTCGTTAAGTGGAATGTTGCTTAAATCGGTAAACGCAAAAGAAATGCGGATAAATGAATTTGCCGTGGGAACTTATGTTTTAAAAATAAAAACACAGAATTTCACAGGCTCTAAAGTGATTGTTATTAATAGATAAGCGCATCAAAACAAATGAAAAGAGACGCTCTTTGTGTGAAGTCATACATGAGCGTTTCTTTTGTTAAATTTTGAAAGAACTCTTTTAGAAACGCCATATTTGAATCAGAAAAACAATACCCAATTTTTACGATATAAGTATATGATAGATTCTTTTTTACAAGAAATAACGCAGATAATTTCGAAGAAACGTATTTATACGGACGAAATGAGACGATTAGCTTGGGGAACTGATGCCGGATTTTATCGGTTAATTCCTCAAATTGTTATTCATACGGCAAACGAGAGCGAAGTTATTTCAATTATCAAAGCTGCTGAAAAATATAACATAGCACTAACTTTTCGAGCGGCAGGAACAAGCTTATCCGGGCAAGCTGTAAGTGATTCCGTTTTGGTTATAGCCGGAAAAGATTGGGAGAAATATCAAGTTGCTGAGGATAGAAAATCCATCCGTATGCAGCCGGGCATTATCGGACAGCGTGTGAATGATGTTTTAAAACCTTTTGGACGAAAATTTCCACCTGATCCGGCTTCAATTAAATCGGCAATGGTTGGTGGAATTGTTCTCAACAATGCTTCGGGAATGAGTTGTGGTATCCACGAAAATAGCTATCGGATGATAAAAACAGCTCGTTTGGTAATGGCTGACGGAACCTTACTGGATACTTCCGATGAGCGAAGTAAAAAAGAATTTCGTGAAACTCACTCCAATTTTATCAAACAGATTATCGATATTAAAGACAAGGTTCGAAAAAATGAAGAGCTTAGCAAGCGCATTCGTAAAAAATATTCGATAAAGAATGTTACCGGGCTTAATATTCTTCCTTTCATAGAGTTTGACGATCCTTTCGATATCATTACGCATCTTATCGTTGGTTCGGAGGGAACCTTAGCTTTTCTGTCCGAACTTGAAATGCAAACTATAATTGATTATCAGCATACGGCGAGTGCTATGCTTTTTTTTGAAGATACACGTACTGCAAGCGAATTGGTTGTTGCGCTTAAAAAATCTCCGGTTAGCGCTGTTGAGTTTCTCGATCGGAAAGCATTAAAGTCCGTTGAACACGAATCGGATGCTCTTCCAGAAGTGAAGCAACTCCCTGCTGATGCCACGGCTTTGTTAGTTAAAGTGGAAGCTGAAAGCGAACACGAACTTGCGGAACGGACTTCTGAAGTGAACAAAATTATTTCTCATTTCAAAACATTATATCCTGTTCGTTTTACAACCGATGAAAAAGAGTATGGAGTTTATTGGGCTTTGCGTTCGGGGATTTTTCCTTCAGTTGGCAGTATGCGTCCTGTTGGAACAACTTGTTTGATTGAAGATGTCGCTTTCCCAATGGAAGTTTTTGCCGATGCGGTGGAAAACTTACGAGCTATTTTAGACCGAAACGGATACGATGATGCGGTTATTTACGGACATGCTCTAGAAGGAAATTATCATTTTATTTTGAATCAATCTTTCGATTCATCCGAATCCATCGAACAATATGAGAGGATGATGAATGAAGTAGTCGAGTTAGTTGTGGATAAATACGATGGTTCGTTGAAGGCTGAACACGGAACTGGGCGCAATATGGCTCCTTTTGTCCAAAGAGAGTGGGGGAGTGATGCTTTCGAAATAATGAAAGAAGTAAAGCAACTTTTCGATCCGAAAAATATTTTGAATCCGGGTGTGATTTTCAATTCCGATCCCGATTGTCATATTAAGAATATAAAACCACTTCCGGCAACACATCCACTGATTGATAAGTGTATTGAATGTGGTTTTTGTGAGGTAAATTGTCTGAGTTGGGGTTTTACGCTCTCATCGCGTCAGCGTATTGTTCTGCAGCGTGAAATCACTCGTTTGACAAAAAGTGGAGAAGATAGCCTTCGTTTAAAAGAATTGGAGTCAAGTTTTAAATATGCAGGAGAACAAACTTGTGCCGGTGATGGACTTTGTTCAACCTCTTGTCCGGTAAAAATAAATGTAGGCGACTTCGTTCACGTGTTGCGTGAAAATAAAAACGCACAACATCCATCTTATGAAAAAATAGGAAATTGGACGGCAAATAATTTCAGTATTCTATCGTCAACATTAAAAACAGCGCTCGGAGCTGCTAATATCGCTCGAAGCATTTTAGGAAATAATGCTGTGGATAGCATTGGTAAGGGATTGTATTATGCAAGTGGAAAGAATGTTCCGCTTTGGACAGCTTCCTTGCCACAAAAAGCTAAAAAAGTAGATTTGTCAGAGCAAAAAGAATCGGACTTGAAAGTCGTATATTTTCCAAGTTGCCTGAATCAAATGATGGGAACTTCGCATAACGATCCGGAGCAAACTCCCTTAATGCAAAAAATGCTTTCTTTTTTAAATAAGGCAGGATATGAGGTTGTCTTTCCCCAAAAAATGAATCGGCTTTGCTGCGGAACAATATGGGAAAGTAAAGGTATGCCAGATATTGCCGATAATAAATCAAAAGAACTGGAAAGAGCTTTGTTACAAGCTTCGGAAAATGGTAAATATCCGGTTATTTGCGATCAAAGTCCTTGTTTGTATCGGATGAAACATAGCATAAAAGGTGTAGAACTTTATGAGCCGGTAGAGTTTATCGATAAGTTTTTATTAGATAAGTTGGAATTTCAGCGGACAGATGAAGCAATAACCGTTCATGCGACATGCTCTACTATAAAAATGGGTTTAAAACCATCATTGATAAAAATAGCGAAGCTTTGCAGTAGTAATGTTATTGTTCCCGAAGAAGTTGGTTGTTGCGGTTTTGCTGGCGACAAAGGTTTTTTTATTCCCGAATTGAATAAATACGCTTTACGGAAATTACCATCTCAAATTGAAGAAGCTGGTGTGAAAATCGGTTATAGCAATAGTCGTACGTGTGAAATCGGATTGAACAGCAATACGGGGATTCCTTATGTGTCGATAGTTTATTTAGTCGATAGCTGTACGAAACCACGAGCGTTGAAAACAGACAACGCATAATTATCTGGAAAGAGCTGCGTTTTTTATAAATAAAGTATTTTTTTGAATTATGAGAATAAAATTTTCTATTTTGTTTTTTACAGTATTCTTCACTTTTTTGTCGGCTCAAGAGCCAAAAGAATACGAAACCGAAATTTATAAAAATAGAATGCTCCAATTTGTAGAGGAAGGTTTGAAGCAAGATCAAATTATCTTTTTAGGGAATAGTTTGACACAGGGAGGCAAGTGGGAAATCTATTTTCCCAAGCAGAAACCGATAAATAGAGGAATTGTAGGGGATAATACGGAAGGAATACTTGCTCGTATTGATGATATTGCAGTCTCTAAGCCATCTAAACTATTTCTATTAATGGGCATTAATGATATTTCGCAAAATCGTAATAATGACTATATTTGTGAGAATATTAGGAAAATAGTGGCGGCAGTACATGATAAATCACCAGAAACAGTTATTTATCTTCAAAGCGTTTTACCAATAAATAATGACTTTGGACGATATAAAAGGTTGATAGGGAAAGAAAAACAGATTGAAAACTTGAATCGAAAGCTGAAGAAGTATTGTAAAAAAGGGAATGTTGATTTCGTAAATCTTTATCCTTCTTTTTTGTTAAAAAGGCGCTTGTTAGATCCGAAATATACAAATGATGGCTTACATCTAAATGATGTTGGTTATGAAATTTGGGTAGAAAAAATAAGAAAACTTGTTGAAGAATAGATTTGTATTTTAAACTAAAACACGATAGATGAGACTGATTGCAGAAAGTGGATCTACGAAAGCGGAATGGTGCTTGGTGGAAGGGAATCATGTTGTCGAACATGCTTATACGGAGGGGATTAATCCTTTTTTTCAGACGAGGCGTGAGATCAGCCGTTGTGTTCGTTTACAATTGCCCGAGAAGTTTTTTACGCGTAAGCTGGATGAGATATTTTTCTATGGAGCAGGTTGTACTTCGGAAGAGAAGAAAAATATAGTGAAGGCATCTCTTACGTCGCAATTCAGGGTACAAACCTATGTGTATAGTGATTTGTTGGCAGCTGCTCGTTCTCTTTTCGGAAGCGAACCGGGAATTGCCTGCATTCTTGGCACGGGTTCTAACTCGTGTTTTTACAACGGACAAGAGATTATACAGAATGTAAAATCGCTTGGATATGTGTTGGGAGACGAAGGAAGCGGTGCTGTTTTGGGGAAAATGTTTTTGAGCGATTGTTTGAAAAATTTGGCTCCACGTGAAATTACTGATAAGTTTTATGAAATATATAGGATAACATCAGACGATGTGCTCGATCTCATCTATAATAAACCTTTCCCAAATCGGTCTTTATCCGTTTTTTCCTTTTTCTTGTCCGATTTTGTTGACAATGAATATGTTTATGAATTAATTTCGAAAAATTTCCGACGCTTTTTTAGAAGAAATATCCTTCAATATGATTATAAAAATCATCCGATAGGCTTTATCGGTTCTGTTGCTGATGGTTATAAAGAAATTCTTCTTGATGTTGCCGAAGAATTTGGTGCTGAAGTTTCCCAAATTACCGAATCACCAATGAAAGGCTTGGTTGAATATTATTTTCCTGATTTTTTGTAATCGCTTTTTATGGACTTTTGCTGCTGTAAATCATTTATTCTTCATAAAGAAGATAAGGTTTTCGTTGTAATTTGAACTTTATAACATCATCTTTCCACATCATTTTTATTTCTTCGCTGTTTTTTCCAGCTAAAATCATTTGTCGTACATAACTTACTCCAATAAGTTTTTCGAAAAAATCGCGAAAGAAATGATTCCCTAAATTCATGTTTTGATAGGCATCAATTAAATAACTTAAGTCAATTCCTTTTTTCCAAATTATTTCATCGGGAATATTGCTAAGATCAGCGCCATAACAAATCTGATTTAATTGAGGTGGATTTTTTGCTCCCGAAATAGATTTTGGAGTGAAACTATAATTGTAACCTTTCATATTTGGATGTCCATAAATTTTAAAAGGCTTGTCCGTTCCTCTTCCAAGGCTTATTGGAGTTGCTTCGAAGTAGCATGTTGAAGGATACAGGTAGATTGATTTCATATCGGGTAAATTTGGCGATGGAGCTATGGGGAGTTTGTATATAGTCTGATGATTGTAGTTTTTACAAGGAATGACGCTCAGCTTGCATTTTTTTGATTCATTCAACCATCCTTCTCCGTTAGCCATTAAAGCCAGCTCTGCTAAAGTCATTCCGTGTACGACAGGAATTGGCAACCATCCTACTCCGGATTTATATTTCATATCTAAAATCGGACCGTCAACATAAAATCCATTTGGATTCGGTCGGTCGAGTATCAACACTTCACGGTCGTATTCGGCACAAGCATCCATCATTCGAATCATCGCTATGTAATAAGTGTAGAAACGAAGTCCAACATCCTGAATATCTACTATTAATAGATCGAAGCGACGAATGTCACTTTCTTTAGGTTTTCCCGTATTTCCGTCGTATAACGAAAGAATGGCTACGCCTGTTTTCGAATCAACTTCACTAGAAACGTGTTCTCCGGCATCGGCACTACCTCTAAAACCGTGTTCCGGTGAAAATGCCGCAACAACATTAATGTTGTTTTCTACCAAAATATCAAGTAAGTGCTTTCCATTCGCGATACTTGTGTGATTCCCAAGCAGAGCGATGCGTTTATCTTTTAGTATTGGGAAATATTCTTCATATTGTTCAGCTCCAACAATAACAGAGTTTTGATTAGCGTAAAGATGTATTGTTGAAAAACAAATAGCAAGAAGTAAAAGTGATTTAGTTGTCATAGTGTTGTTGATTTGTTCTTTTACAAAGAAAATACAAAAAGAATAGCAAAAATACTGTTTTATGATATAGACACAAATATTAATCAATATTGTAAAATTCTGTAAGTTGGTAATTAATATTGTCCATAATTTTGATTGTGTTTGTTTCCTGAAATAAAAAACAGACCATCTCTCTCGAGATAGCCTGCTCCAAACAATAAAACTAAAAAACACACGATTTATTCGTAAGCAATTTCGCCGTGTTCGGAAATATCAAGACCAATTGATTCCTCTTGAGGTGTTGATCTGATTCCGATTGCTTTATCAACAATTTTAAACAAAATGAATGTTAGTATGGCACTATATGCGATGCTGGCTCCAGTTGCTACGATTTGCACCCATAATTGATGCCAGTCGCCATATAATGCTCCTTGAGCTCCGCCTGTAACGGCTTGTGTTGCAAAAACACCGGTAAGAATAGAACCAAGAATTCCTCCTACTCCGTGAACTCCAAATACGTCCAAGGAGTCGTCGTATCCTAATTTTTGTTTTACGGATGCAACCATCCAAAAACAAACAAGACCGCTAAATATTCCTATGAAAAACGAGCCTAATAAATCGGAAGAACCTGCTGCAGGGGTAATGGCTACAAGACCAGCTACTGCTCCGGTACAAAATCCGACTACGGTTGGTTTTTTATTAATGATCCAGTCAAGAACAGCCCATGTTAAAGCTGCTGCCGCTGCTGCTATATGTGTAACTAAAAGCGCATTGGCTGCTAATCCGTTTGCTCCAAGTCCGCTTCCGGCGTTGAATCCGAACCAACCTAACCATAGTAAAGCTGTACCAATGACAACAAAAGGAACGTTGTGCGGAGTTATTGGTGCCGAACCTTTTACGCCATAACCGCTTCTTTTACCAATCAGAAGTACCATAACTAAAGCTGAAACTCCGGCATTGATATGAACTACGGTACCTCCTGCAAAGTCAAGCGCGCCCATTTGCATAATCCAACCGCCGCCCCAAACCCAATGGGCAAGAGGATTGTATACTATAAGCGCCCACAGTATTGAGAATACAAGGAAGCCCGAAAATTTGATACGTTCGGCAAATGCTCCGATCATAAGAGCCGGAGTAATTACGGCAAATACGCCTTGGAACATTACGAAAAGAAGTTCAGGAATGCCCGTTCCGTCTAAAAGAGTATCTATGCTGATTCCAGATAAAAACGCTTTGTCGAAGCCTCCGATAAAAGCATTCAAACCGCTATCCAATGATGTGAAAACCATGCTGTAGCCAATTACTACCCATTCGATACTGATTACCGAAACTAAAATAAGACATTGCATCAGAATACTTAATACGTTTTTTTTGCGAACTAAACCTCCGTAGAAAAGAGCTAATCCGGGAATAGTCATCATCAATACAAGAGTCGTAGCTACGATAATCCATGCGGTATCGCCTCCGTTTAGCGTCGGTTCCGCTGCATCTTGGGCAAAAGTCATCATAGGGATTGCTAATAAAGCGCATAGCGCTATAGCATATTTCGAAATTTGTTGTTTCATAATCTGAGAAATAATAAGTTTGAAATTTCTATTAGTTTAGTTGAAGAAGAACCTTTTTGGGCGGTTATTCTGCCTTGTCGTACAAGGATTCATCTCCATGATCTCCGGTGCGTATGCGGATAGATTGTTCGATACCCGTTACGAAAATTCGTCCATCACCACTTTCGCCTGTGTATGCGGATTTTAAAATAGCGTCAATCGATTTTTGTAGATTTATTTCTCTTACTACAAAGGAAATACAAACACGTTCGATCATATTTACATCGTAGGCGATACCTCTGAAAATCAATCCTTGCTTGGCTGTTCCCTGTCCTTTAACATCCCACCACG
>DAIOHI010000030.1:0-13305 GCA_036744815.1 Paludibacteraceae bacterium | reverse complement strand
TCGTTTGTTGTCCTCAGATAGACCGATTGTTTCGCGAACCATTGACTCTTTTGTCCGCCAAATGATTTTGCCATCTTTTGCATCTAATGCGGTTAAAAATCTATCAGGAGCTGAGAAGAATACTTTACCATGTGCTCCGACGCTCCAAACTGCCGCTGGAGAAAAGTGCATACGTGTAGTTCCATTATTCCATTTCCAAATTAAATTGCCGCTGTTTTTATCCAAGGCATATAAATAACTATCCCATGCTCCGAAAATAACTTTGTTGTTATAAATTAAAGGACGAGTTTCTATATATCCGTCAATGTTTTTATATTGCCAAATTATCTCCCCGGTTTTAATATCAATAGAGCGGAATGTGTGATCACTACTTCCTATATACGCTTTTCCATTTTCAATAGTGACAGCTCCTAATACGGGAGCGTCTGCTTTTATTTTCCATTTTTTTTTGCCGCTTATAGCGTTTATCCCATATATATAATGATCTGTTGATCCAAATACGACAACATCTTTTTCCGCAGCTGCTGTTCCTAAAATGCGACTATCGCTTTTAAATTGCCATAGTAGATTTCCGTTTTTTAAAGAAAAGCAGGATAAGTTGCCATTATCGTCTCCCACGTATACATTATTCTTGTAAATAACAGGAGAAGAGTAGATGGCAGCATCATTTTTTAGGATCCATTTTATTGTTGTTTTAGGATATTCCGAATTGACAGCATAGCTGGGGCGTAAATAGCCGGAGTTGCTTTTACTGTAGTATTGTTTTTTTAATGAATATCCACCCCACTTACGCGGTGCTTCATTTATAATTTGTTCGCTCACGCAGATAGAATCTTCTGTTATGCTATATGTTGAATATGCTCCGAATGCATCTTTTCCTCTTAAGTTAGAACGATTGATGAAAGCAGGTATTCCATCGTAGAAGGTTAGCATGTTTTTGTGATAATGTCCGCCTAAAATGGCTTTAACATTGTGTTGTCTGATTAAATCTGTAGCTTCGTACCAATTGTCCACATCACCATCTTGTAAAGGATAGTGGGTTACGATAATGATTTTTTTATCTTTGTCAATATCCTCAAGTTTCTCTTTCAGCCAAATAATATCTTGAGTGCCAATGTGTCCGTCCATCATACGGATAATTGGTCCGCTGTTGAATCCAATAAAGACAAAATTATTATGCTCAAAATAGAATCGATCGTCTCCGAATATTTTTCGAAAATCTGTAACTCCCGATTCGCTCCATTTTGTTTCATGATTTCCAGGAATAGCAAAATAAGGAACTTTCAAATCATCTAAGATTTGCTTTGCCTTTATGAGTGAAGTATTGTCGCCTCCTTCGGTTATGTCTCCAGATACGAGTACGAATTGTAATGACGGATTGTTGTTTATTGAAAGAACAGAATTTTTTAAATCCTCTACAGATGTTTCGTTTTTGCTAATATGAATATCTGTAATCAAAGCAAAATCAAAATTATCTCCTACAGCGATAGAGTAGATGCTGTATAAGCTAAATAAAATAAGTATTTTGATTCTTCTAACGTTTCTCATGGAAGAATTATATGATGTGCATATTTATGTTTTGTTAAGAGCACGAAGTTTGCTTATTACATTACGAAAGTATTATTTAAATTCATAAATTTAATCGAGCAGGATGAATATTAACTAAAATTATATATTAGATACATAAATTAATTTGCGTTGCTTATTTAAATGACTGATATTTAGTGTGTTTGTTGTTTTCGCTTCGCTTTAAAATGTAAACGTAAAAAATAATTAATAAATATGTTTGTTTGTAAATATAGATAAATATGTGTATTTGAAAGTTAACAATATAAAAAAATAGCGTTAAAGAGAGCTATATTTTTTTTTTTCATGGAAATGGTTTTTAAATTGCGCTTGATTTTCTATGCGAGTTTTTAATTCGAAAAAGAAAGGTCTGCTATAATGGCTATGCAAAAATCACTTAGATATTTTTTTATTTGAAAAAGATATTTGTCTTCAGGTAGAGAGTGGAATTTATGAGATTGATTGTTGCAAAGTTCACATATAATGGAAGTTGCTTCTTTATTATTTATTCGATTTAGGACTCTAATAGTTATAATAAATTATTCCCTTTGACAAACTAAAATTATCAGTATGAGAAAATATCTTTTTCTACTATTTTTACCAATGTTCTTTTCTATAAACACTTTTGCTCAACAATTAATAACAGGAGTTGTTGTCGATGAAAGTCAAGAGCCTTTAATAGGAGTTTCTATTGTCGTTAAAGGATTGTCGACCGGAACCATTACTGATATAGATGGGAAGTATCAGTTGTCGTCTGTTCCCGAATCGTCAGTTTTAGTGTTTAGCTATGTTGGAATGAAAACTCAGGAGGTCAAAGCCACTTCCTCCATTATCAATGTTACTATGTTGTCGAATGCGGTCGCTATTGATGAAGTGGTAGTGACGGCAATGGGTATCAGGCAAGAGAAAAAACGGATGAATTTTGCCGTTCAAAGTGTGAATTCTGATGATTTGACTGAAAATAAATCATCTAATTTTGTAAATGCGCTTCAAGGAAAAGTTGCTGGATTGAGTGTGACAAATTCAAGCGGTTCTCCTAATGCCGGAACACAAGTTATCATACGTGGAGTTTCTTCTGTTAATCCAAGTCAGAACAACGAACCTTTATTTATTTTAGATGGGATACCTCTTTCAGGAAAAGGGAGTGCGGCTGCGGATATTAATCCTAACGATATTGAAAATGTAACTGTGTTGAAAGGTGCAGCTGCAGCGGCTCTTTATGGGCAAGATGCCGCTAACGGAGTTATTATGATCACTACTAAGAAAGGTCAAGTAGGTAAGGTTAGTGCTTCTGTAAATGCTAGTTGGCAATATGATACTCCTGCTAATGTGTTAGAATTACAAAACAGTTATGCGCCGGGTCATCAGGGCTTCTACAAAGAAAAAACGATGGGAGGCTGGGGACCATTATTGAATAAAAATGAAAAAACATACGATAGTGTAAATGATTTTTTACAAGATGGATTTTATCAAAAATATGATATAAGTCTTACGGGAGGAAGCGAGAAATTTCAAGCTTATGCTTCTGCAAATTATTCTAAAAATGATGGTATTGTCCCGAATGATTATCTACAAAAATACGGTGTTTTATTGAAAGGAACTTATCAGCCAATCAAATCGTTATCATTTACTGTTTCCGCCAATATAATGGATAATACATTCCGTTCGTTTGGAGCTACCGGAATGTCCTCTGTATATAACTGGCCTATTAATGATAATATTGCAAAATATGAAGAAAGAGGTGGTTCCCCTCGTTTCTTGTATTACAATGATATTAATAAATATTCTTCACCTTACAGTCCGTTGTATTCTCGATACAATGATTCTGGAGAAAATAGAAGATTGCGTAATATCCTAAACGGTTCGGTTGAATGGAAGCCAATTAGAAATTTGAATGTTATCGGTCGTGTTAGCTATGATACAAGTTCTACTTCATATGATGGATACTCTGTGCCACGATGGGATGATTCGGTTGTGTTACCTAATTATATGTCGCAGTTTTCTTTTTCTCCATCTTGCAAGCATATATTGCCAGGCACCCCGGAATGGCAAACAGAATACAATGCAGCATTACAAGCATATATAGATGAAGCAAATAAAACAATGGCGCAATTTGATTTTCCTGCACCGTTTACTTTGGACGAAAGCGATCCTGATTATGCTACGGAATTAGATGCTTATAATGCCGCATATGCCGCAAGTTTGAGAAAATATACGGACTACTATATGAATGTTCCTTACTTGAATCGTGAAGACGTAGGGAATATGGATAAAGATTTGTTAGGAGCTTATACTTCGAATACTGGTCGTAGTCAATTATTTACCGCTTCGGCTTTAGCTACATATAAAATTGAATTGCCAAATGACTTTAGTATTGACTTATTAGCCGGTAGTGAGGTGAAAATGTCAAAGGGGCTTTCAATGTCAAATTCCGGCAGAGATTTTATTATCCCCGGAACTTATAGTTTGCTCAATACAAATGCTAATTATATTTACTTAGATGACCGCACGGCAACACATAGTCAAAAACGTACCTTTGGGCATTACGGAGAAATCCGCGGAGATTACAAAGGACTTGCCTCTTTGAGTATTACTAGTCGATGGGACTGGTCGTCTACAATTATTACAAATCCATATTTTTATCCCTCTATTACGGCAGGTTTACTTTTTTCTGAATTATTTGATTTGTCAAATAATGTGTTCAGTTATGGAAAATTACGTGGTAATTATGCCGTCGTAGGTAAGGATGCTCCACCACAACTATATGATCGTCGATTCAAACAATTTGCAACCTTTCCTGATAATGGTTATGGTATAGATCCAACTTTATCGTCAGCTGATAGAAATTTAAAACCGGAAATGTCGTATTCGTGGGAAATTGGTGCCGATTTACGCTTTTTTGACAATAAGACACGTTTGGATTTAGCATATTATTCAGTAAAGGTCGATAATCAAATTGTAAATGTGAGAGTGTCCCCAACTTCAGGGCATATTATTCAAACAAGGAATGAAGGTGCTATATTAAATCATGGAGTCGAATTCACGTTAGAACAAGATATTATAAAAAATCGAGATTTCTCTTGGGTAGCTACACTAAACTTTGGTCTAAATCGAGGTAAAGTTGTTGATTTGCCAGATGAATTAGCGGAAATTTATGGCATACAGTATGGAGATGTTTATACGTCGGCTTATTTAGGAGAATCAACAACAAGTCTTTCTGGTAAGGATTATTTACGTACCAAAGATGGAAAAATCATTTGTGGAGAAGATGGCTATCCTCAAATTAATCCCAATAAAAATGAATATATTGGGAATCGGGAACCCAAATTTTTAGCTGGTTTGACTAATACTATAAATTATAAAGAATGGTCGCTTTCTTTCCTTTTTGATGGACGTTTGGGTGGAGATGTATTGAATGTGACAGGGCGCGGATTGATATCTAACGGACAAAGTAAAATGCTTGAAGTTTATCGTGGGCGACAAGTTGTTGTTGATGGAGTCGTGAAACAATCTGATGGGTCTTATACTGCAAACACAACTGCTATCACGCTTGACCACAATACTATAACAGAGTATTTTTATAATGTAAGTTCTAATTTTGTGGAAGATGGCTCATACATTCGTTTAAGTTATTTGACTTTAGGATATGATTTATCGAAATTGGTTAAGAAAACAGTGTTTACGGGCTTACGTTGTACGTTTACCGGGAACAATCTATTACTCCTGACTAGATATACGGGTTCCGATCCGATTTCCAATGCAAATACAAGTGCAGGTGGTACTGGTTCGTCAGGTATTGATAACTATGCTGTTCCTAATACAACGAGTTTTAATTTTGGTATAACAGCTTCTTTTTAACAACAAGCAAAATACAATATAGAATATGAAAAATTTTGGATATATATTGAGTTTTTTACTATTGTTCCTATTTGTTGGATGTGATGATTTCTTGGATGTAAATACAAGTATAGATAGTCCTACTACTATTACTGTTGATCAAGCTCTACCAACAGCTTGCTTTTATACCGCACAAGAAATATATGATTATGCTGAATACAGCGTATATCTCTCTCAAGCTCTTACTACTTCAGCAAAAAGTCAGATTGGCTCATATCCATATAGCCAGGGCTGGGAGTTTCTGTCGATAAATCGTCACCCTCAATGGCGACGTCATTTTTATGATTTAGGAGCCAATATAGAAGAATTGAAAAAAGCTGCAGAAAAAATAAATTCTAAAAACTTTATTTTGATAGCACGTACGATTATGTTACAATCTACTATGCTGACAACAGATGCGTTTGGAGATATGCCTCATTCTAATGCATACACTTCTACTTCGCCTACTTACGACACACAAGAGGCTATTTACGAGTGGATGTTTAAAGAAGCAGATGAACTTATTGCTTTGTACGAAAATGATTCTTGGATTAAGAATGAAGATAATATACCCATTACAGAAAAAATGGATCGTATTTATAGTGGAGACATGAAAAAGTGGGGACTTTATACTAAAGCATTACGTGCCCGTTTGTGGTTACGCAAATTACCCAATTGGGAAAATAGCCCAACAGTTTGTAACACAATAATAGCTATGGTGGATGATGTCTTAAACGATCCTAACTGGGAAGAGCCACATTACAATTACCCTGGAGGAGCAAACGAGCAAAATTGTCCATGGGGACCTGCAGCTCCTATTGTAAACGCTTGGGAAAGTCGTGGAAATCGTTTAGCGACATCAATACCAACCAAATTTTTCGCTTATGCTATATTAGGTGGTTATAATACAAAAAACACAGTGCGTCGCTATGCCTTAGATCCACGTGCAGAAAGAATAATGATTCCTCGTGAAACAGCTTCAGCAGGAAGTGATGCTTTACGATGGTTGGAAAGCAATATCGGAATGGAAACATCCATGAAATCTACATATTACCCAGATTTGTTTAGTGAATATAATCCACACACGAGTAATACGGGATATATTGCTTTGATAACAAACGAAGAACTGATGTTTATAAAAGCTGAAGCTCAATATTGGGCAGGCAATAAAACAGACGCATATAATACAACTGTTCAAGCAGTAAAATACAATATGGAAGGCTATGGTATTGTTGAGTCTGAAGTTATAGCAACAGGAGGGAATACTAAAAAACGTTATGATGCTTTCTTTGATATCCGTTTGCCGGGTGCAAGTATGTTCACTATTGCAGACCTGATGCAGCAAAAATATGTTGCTATGTATCTTCAACCGGAACAATGGAACGATATGCGCCGTTATAATTATAGTAGCAAAACGAATGGTATAAAATATGATGGCGTATCTGTATATACGATAACAGCTATTTTTAATGGGAAAGGAACTGGAATTCCAACTACAGCAAATTCTATAGAAGAATACTCCTTGCGTCGTCCATATAATTTATATGAAGCTTATTGGATGCAATCGGATGCTTTTGGCGTGAATGCAGAGCTATCTCCCAATGCTTGGATTATGCGTTTAAATTATGATCCTCAGACAGAAGACGTATATAACCGTCCTGAATTGGAACGTTTAGGTGCTTATAAAAATCACGAATGGCTGAAAAAAAGAATGATATGGGCGCATAATACAAGCGGCAAAGCAGTTGCTAGCGATCCTATCGAATGGAAGTAAAATAAAAAATAATCATAATTAAGATCGAACAATGAAAAATATATTTTATAAATTTTTATCATTCAAGTTATACGGATTGTTAGTCATCGTTCTATTCTCTTCTTGCGAGAAGCATGACTTTTTTGATGAAAATCTTATTACAGGCAAAGTCGGTCCCCAAGCCTATTGGGAAATTGAAAGTACGACTATGAGTGCAGGTTCCGATATGTCTTTTGTATTACAGTATTATTCAACTGTATCGGATATAACTCATACAGAGTTATGGTATAATGTTACAGAAACACAAGAAAAAACAGTTACTTGTCCATGGGTAACCTCTTTTACGTATTCCTATACATCCACACAATCGGAGGAAAAACGAGTATCTCAAAAAGTTCAAGAATATCCTCATTCATTAGCAGCTTGGTCGGATACGCTTCGTGCTTATACTTTCACAAGCGATTTTACGGTCAGTCGAACATTGGCTCCACTTTCATGGATGAAACCAGAACAATTTGATTCCACCAAAATGGAAACTTATTTTGGTGCAGATTTTATGCAGCAGTTTAAAGATAGCCTTTATGATTTGATGAAATATGCTGATTTTAAAAATATGATATTAGGCTTGAGTCTGTTAGAAGATTTCAAACAATATACAGATTCTACTTTTGACATCAACTCGGATAGTTACGTATATCATTTTCCAAAAGATGAACAAGGCAATACTCCGGTACCGGAAGTCATAAAAGGCTTATACGATGGTATTGCTTTTGATCACTTGATAGAAGGAACTTCTGGCTATAATGTGGAATATAAACGAACATATTACATACAAGCTTTACTGAGAGTGTATGACAAACAAGGCGTGTATGGAACAACGATCTTGAAGAAGATAGATATTAATTGAGAAAATAATCACAAAATAAAAACGAATGAAAGCAAAATTATATATTAAGCACTACGTAAGTTTATGTCTCATTGGGCTTATGATTTTCGGATGTGTTGATAATGTTCCTGAAGTCGAAAACTTACCATCTTCTCCCGTTTCTTTTGTTTACGAAGTGATTGATGATAGTTATCAATTGGATTATTATGTTGGAGCAACAGTACAATTTACCAGTACTTCCAGTCTACAAGGGACTTGCACTTGGGATTTTGGAGATGGTAGTGAATCTGTAACGGGTAATGTAGTGACACACCGTTTTAATGCAGCAAATACGTTTTCTGTGAAATTAACAGTATCTGAAGCAAGCAATGTAAAGCCAGTCATGATCAAAGATATTGTTCCTTTTATGTCGGTAGATGCTATTGAGGGAGGGCTTTGTGAAGTTTTAGCAACTCCCATTACTATTTCCGTCGAATTACCTAATCCGGAAGGGCTGTCAGAAGAATACTTGTGGATATTCCCAGAAGGAACAATGGATGAAAATGGCAATCTTGTTACTACATCAACAGAAAAGCAGCCTGGGAAACTAAAGTTTAGTCATGTTGGTTCTCAGGGTGTACGCTTACAAGCGAAATTAGGAGGACGTTTACTTGAAGAAGGAAGAGTTAATGTTCAAGTTGCTTATAATAAAGAAGTTCCCACATTGTATTATGCTCAAAAAAGCGGTAATATTATGGCTCTTAAGCTTGCGGATGATGCACCTGCCGGAATGAAAATTTATCCTTATGATATGGCTATTTCTTCGGGCAAACATCCTTTAAATATCTTATTCAATGAAGCATCGCTTTATGTTTTGGATTGTGGTCAGCAATTTACCTATGTAGATGATGCGGACGGAAATTTAGGGGATGGGAAAATTACAGTCATGGCAAAAGATGGATCTAAGTTAGAAACAATGATTGTCAATACCTCTGCTGCTTTCGATGATCCTTTTTATGGATATATAGACGGAGGTTATTTGTATTATTCGAATAGAAATACAGGAATTCACCGTATGCAACTTTCTGATCGGAATAGAATATATTCTATCACAGATTTTCCGTATTATGTACAAAATGCCACACTTGGTTATTATAATAATGGATGGAGTTACGGTTCTATGAGTGCTTGCTTTGGAAAAATTAAGGATACATGGTATTGGTGTAAAACTTATAATGGCACCGGGATGTTCCGTTTTAAAGACACAGATATTTTATCTGCAGCTATTACTGGCGGGGAACCAGCTCCTTCTGATGGAATTACATTAACAGGAATGAATCCAAAATCTTTTGTGTGGGATGAAAAAAATCAAGTTATATATTTTTCTATATATGATGCGGGTTACGAAGGATTGTATCGTTGTACTTTAGCACAATTAGATGCTATTGGAGGAACAAAAGGAAATTTGGCTCCGTATAAACTAAAAACAGCAAGTGGGAAAACTGTTACACCTATTACAGAAACAGGAAAAGGAGAAGGTTCTACCGGCGAATTTATAGGAATATGTCAATTAGCATTAGACGAAGCTACAGGTTGTGTTTATTTCGGATTGAGATCAGCTTATCCAGATGAAGTAAAATCAGGTTTAATGCGCTACAATCCTGCTACCGGATTTATTGAACATGTTATTGAAGGAATTGAGGTTTATGGTGTTGCTGTAAACAAGAGTAAATCCAAATTATTTTAAAAAACAAAGGTAAAAGTGAAATATCGTATTAAATATTTTTGTGCATTTGTCTTGTCCTTATTTTTAATAGGCAGTTCATCTGTTTTAGCTCAATCTCCAAAGCGTGAAGTGCGTGCTACATGGCTATCTACGGTTTGGGCATTGGATTGGCCCAAATCAGGCTCTTCCAATATTACAGTACCGGTTGCTACTGGAACTAATGAGCCTATTCGAGAAGCTGCTCGGAATGTACAAAAATCACTTTTATTAGGGATATTGGATAAATTAGAAGCCGCAAATTTTAATACGGTGTTTTTCCAAGTAAGAGGTATGTGTGATGCCTTTTATAATTCGAAGTACGAACCCTGGAGTCAGTATCTTTCAGCATCTCGCGGTTCTGATCCGGGTTGGGATCCATTAGCTTTTATTGTAGAAGAAGCACATAGCCGTGGAATTGAAGTTCATGCATGGTTAAATCCTTATCGTTATTCAACTTCGGCGTCTTCACACGGTAATTTAACGACTGATTATGCTAATGCACATCCAGATTGGTTACTTGATTATGGGAGTGATTCTAAAATCCTAAATCCAGGATTGCCGGTAGTAAAAGCGCGAATATGTGATGTAGTTGCCGATATTGTTGAAAAATATGATGTTGATGGTATCGTGTTTGATGATTATTTTTATGTACAAGGCATAACAGATGCTATGGATAATGCCCAGTACGAATTATATAACCCAGAGGGCTTGCTTCGAGCCGATTGGCGACGTGACAATGTCAACCAAATGGTAAAGGAAGTGCAAGCACGAATCAACTCGATAAAGCCTTATGTAACATTTGGTATCAGTCCAGCAGGAGTTGCTGCTTCAGATGCGGCTGTTGCTGCAAAATATGGTGTTGATCCTTCTCCAGTAGGAAGCGATTGGCAATACAGTGGAATTTACAGTGACCCTTTGGCGTGGCTTAATGATGGCTCGATTGATTATATTTCACCTCAATTGTATTGGACTGTTGGTTCGGGTAACGATTTTTCGAAATTGAGTCCATGGTGGGCAAAAATTTCTAATAATTTTGGAAGGCATTTTTATTCGAGTAATACGAGTAATTTTTCTTCTACAGAATTAATAAATGAAGTTAATATTAATCGCGATGCAGATTTAAATGGCACTACCGGAAGTGTGTATTTTAGAACGAATGATTTATCGCAAGCTAATTTTAACGCATTAAAAAATAATTCCTACCAGTCATTGGCATTGCGTTCAGTTTTCGGATGGAAAGTTGCGCCTTCGCAGAGCTTGGTTACAGACTTAACATTATCCGGACAAAATTTGTCTTGGAATTATGCTGATAATAATGTGCGTTACACTATCTATGCAATTCCTAAAGCGAATAGAAATGACGAAGATGCTTTTACAAGTTCTAAGTATTTGCAAGGCATATCTTATACGAAATCATACACGCTATCAGATGGAGTTACTACCACGACTCATGATATAGCCGTTGCGGTTTATGATCGCTATGGAAACGAGTTTTCTCCAAGAATATTAGGAGAGTCTCTAGCGACTACGAATCCCGTACAGCTAACTTATCCGGAGAATAATGCAAATAATATTGTGTTACCTGCTTTGTTTACGTGGCAAGCATCGGCAGGAGATCTATATTATGTATGGGAATTGTCGAAAGATGCCGCTTTTACTCAACCTATTGTTTCGAGAGAAATTGAAAACTCGGAGTTTAATTCAGGATTACAAGCTAATATTAAAGATAATGCAACCTATTATTGGCGGGTAAAATCGTTTAAAGCAAATGCTTTGGTTTCTACATCGGAAGTACGTAGTTTCAACGGAACAAAATTCAAAATAACAACTCCGGCAGATGCTTCCGATGAAGTCTCAATGACTCCGAATTTCGCATGGATGGAAATTGGTGCCGGTGCAAATTATAAGTTGGAAATATCTAAAAAATCAAATTTTTCAGAATTGACTTATTCCTCAACTGTACAAGCTACAAGCTTGACTGTTCCGAGTGGAGTGTTAACAACATCAACTACTTATTATGCACGAGTGATAGCTACGTTGGGAGAAATACGAGCAATCTCAGAACGTATATATTTTGTAACAGAAGACTTGCCTGTGTCGATACCGGTATTGCTTTCTCCAATCGACGGAAGCCAAATTGATGGGACTGAAATTGAAGTTAGTTGGGAAGAGCAAACAGCGAAAGGGTTTCAGGCAGAATTATCTCAAGATAAAACATTCCCTAGCCGTGGAACAAAACTAAAAGCTACAGACGCCTTTATTTATACTGCTATTTATAGCGATTTAGATGCTGGAACTTATTATTTAAGAGTAAGAGCTAAGGATAGTAAAGGCTTAACTGAAGCTTCAAGTTTTGTTACGGTTTATCTGACGGGCACTTCAGGAATTCTTGATACTGATGCTTCTAAGCTTGTTTATACTTATTCTGATTTTGATGGCAATTGTCATCTTGTTGTAAATAGCAATGAAGCAGTTCCGATGTCCGTTGCGATTTACTCTGTAACAGGAGCTTTAGTAGAAAATCATATATTTAAATTGGAAACAGGAAAAAATACATTTTCTTTCAATATTGATGGATTTAATAAAGGGCTTTATTTGTTGAGAGTCAAATGGGCTAACAATGAAAAAGCGATGAAAATACGGAGATAATTTAATGCTAAATAATATTTTTTTAATGCTAATTTTTTAAATTTTTATTGTATGAAAAAACTTACTTTATTTATTATGGCTTGCTGTATTGGAGTGATGTCTTATGCAGCAGGTGGAAGCATCACATACGATTTGAATGGTGGTGTAACTAACTCAGATGGTTGGAAAAACAAAGAAGATATGTATCAAGGATTATATGCTTCTTGGAATACATTTAAAGGAGGTGGTCAAGCAGCTTGGACATCTTTAGCTCAACTTATTGCAGACAACGGCAATGCCGCAGCTGCTGTGCCTAAAGGGATTCCTACGCAGGCTGGTACATTAGATTTGACCTTTATTGCGGACGCTACAGTAAAAGCTAAATGGCAATGGTTAGTTGATTATATGGATGCAGTTTGTACAGAGCAGTCGGTAGGACTTGCTACCCCATTAACATTGCCTTCCTCAAATGCAGCTTTCTTACGCTACAATTTATCTGCTTTCTTTTTTAATTCTGTTCGTTCAGGTTGGCCTATTTCTGCCAACTACGCTATCGCAGGAAATCCTGAAGCTTTTTTCCCTGCGTGGAAACACGGTTTTGCAGGTCCTGCCACTTATGATGGAACAGCAGAAATTGTTATTCCTGAGCCTTTCAAAGAAGGTTATATCTTTGGAGGTTGGTATGGAAAAGCAGATTTTTCAGGAAGCAAGGTAACTGCGATTGCGGTAGGAGCAGAAGGTGATACTACACTTTATGCTAGATGGTTTGATTACCTACCCTGTGCAAATGTATGGGAAAAACCTGCAGGAGAAACAGTAAAAGCAGGAGGTGTTGTTACTTATATTGATGCT
>DAIOHI010000029.1:0-13574 GCA_036744815.1 Paludibacteraceae bacterium | reverse complement strand
CGTAAGCACATTGGTTACATTGAATACAGTTATCCGAATTCCAAACCGGAACTTGCGCGGCAACACCACGTTTCTCGTATTTGGTAGTTCCTTGATCCCAGGTACCGTCTTCACGACCTTTAAATGCCGATACTGGAAGATCGTCGCCGGCTTGCGCATTAATCGGATGAACTACATTTTTAACAAATGCCGGTTCATCTTTCTTGATCAATTCATCTTCGGAAGGAAGAGTCGCCCATTCTGCCGGAATATCAATTTTTACGTATTCGTCGCCACGGTCAACTGCCGCATAGTTTTTCTTTACAACATCTTCACCTTTCTTACCGTATGACTTATTGATCATATATTTCATCTTCTCAACAGCCAATTCGTAAGGAATTACGTTGGTAATTTTGAAGAATGCCGATTGAAGAATCGTATTGGTACGATTACCCAAACCTATTTCGATAGCGATGTTCGTAGCGTCGATAGTATAAAGAGTAATATTGTTTTTAGCTAAATAACGTTTTACATTATTAGGCAGATGCGCTAACACCTCATCTTTGCCCCAAACGGTATTCAACAACATGGTTCCGTTTTTCTTCAACCCTTTTGTTACGTCATACAAACGCAAGTAAGCTTGTACGTGACAAGCCACGAAATCGGGCGTTGTAACCAAATAGGTAGAACGGATCGGATTGTCGCCGAAACGTAGGTGAGAACAAGTGAAACCTCCCGACTTCTTCGAGTCGTAAGAGAAATATGCCTGACAATATTTATCGGTATTATCACCAATAATCTTGATTGAGTTTTTGTTAGCTCCAACAGTTCCATCTGCTCCAAGTCCGTAGAATTTAGCTTCGTAAGTTCCGGCAGCACCCATCGGAATTTCTTCTTTCATAGGAAGCGATGTAAATGTAATATCATCTACAATTCCTACAGTAAAGTGATTTTTAGGTTCGTTCATCGCCAGGTTTTCATAAATAGCCAAGACTTGAGAAGGCGTAAAGTCTTTCGATGACAATCCGTAGCGACCACCTACAACGATAGGAGCATCTGCTTTACCGTAAAGTACATCTTTTACATCAAGATACAAAGGTTCGCCTCCTGCTCCCGGTTCTTTTGTACGATCGAGAACGCAAATGCGTTTTGCAGTCGCAGGAAGTACCGACAAGAAATGTTTCGCCGAGAAAGGACGATATAAATGAACGGATATCAAACCTACTTTTTCGCCTTGAGCATTCAGATAATCAATACCTTCGCGGATAGCTTCGGTAGCCGATCCCATAGCAACAACCACGCGGTCGGCATCGGGAGCTCCGTAATAATCGAATAAACCATATTTGCGTCCGGTTATCGCTGCCAATTCGTCAAGATATTCTTCTACAACCGAAGGAATCACATCGTAGAAAGGATTGCTTGCTTCGCGAGCTTGGAAGTAAATATCAGGATTTTGAGCCGTACCACGCACAACCGGATGTTGTGGGTTCAAGGCACGTTGACGGAAAGCCGCCAAAGAATCCTGATCAACCAAAGCTTTTACCGCTTCTTCGTCAATTACTTCTATTTTTTGAATTTCGTGCGATGTACGGAATCCATCAAAGAAATGAACGAAAGGAACACGAGTTTTTATAGCAGCCAAATGCGCTATGGCAGCCAAATCCATTACTTCCTGAACCGAACCGGTTGCAAACATAGCACAACCTGTTTGGCGCACAGCCATAACGTCCTGATGGTCGCCAAAAATTGACAAGGCATGCGATGCCAAAGCACGAGCTGAAACATGATAAACACCGGGAAGTAATTCTCCGGCAACTTTATACATATTCGGAACCATTAACAATAATCCTTGAGAAGCAGTAAAAGTAGTGGTCAATGCACCGGCTTGCAATGAACCGTGCATAGCAGCAGCAGCTCCGGCTTCCGATTGCATTTCTTGTACTTGTACCGTCTCACCGAACATATTTTTACGACCGGTAGCCGACCATTCATCAACGTATTCGGCCATCGTCGACGAAGGTGTGATTGGATAAATCGCAGCCACTTCGCTAAACATATAAGCTATATGCGCAGCAGCTTGATTACCGTCACAAGTCAAAAATTTTTTAGTTTTAGCCATTTTAGTTAGTAGTTAATAATTTCCCGTATCGCGGGAATTGGGTTATTTAATTCTATCAATTTACGTTATTCGTCCATCGTTTGAGCATAAGGCTTCTAATACAAAAAGCCCAACAACCATAAAGGTATCTCATTTTCGAAACCAACTTCAATATCATCCATTGCGTAATACAATTTCGGATTCTGTTTATTTTGCTGCCTGTGGCTCTGATATACGAAATTATATTGTCTGTCGGCACAAAAATCAGCTTGCATCTTTCCTGTGTTTACTTTATGCTGCGCATGCAACGCATTATAGAGAAAAGTCCGACGCTCGGTCGCTTTATCCACATTTCCAGGAGCAATAGCGTGCATCAAATTCGAGTTGTGAACGTAAACCAAATTGGGTTTTTTAGGAAAATCGTCGCCGGCATCATAAAGCAAGTTCAACAAACGGGCGTCTTTTAGATATTTGATATAGTTCATAATAGTAGCTCTTGATGTCTCTATTTCGATACTTAAGCTACTTACATTTGGTGCCGAAGGAGCTGTGCACATCAACATATACATCAGCTTTCTTATCTTGCTCAGATACTTTAGTTCAATTTGCTTAATAAGCAGAATATCAACTTCAAGCATCATGTTCATAGTTTTAAGTAGGTTTTCTGAGAAATTACGTTTTTCCATGAAAAACGGATAATAGCCATGATGCAGATATGCTCCAAAATGATCTAACGGTCGAGCTGTAGAAGTAATTTCCTGCGCAATCTGTACATGATTTTTCAGAATTTCATCCAGAGTATAAGCGCTAAAATTACTGTCGGTATAAAAATTCAAATACTCGCGAAAAGAAAATCCTCTCAGATTATAAACCGAAACAACATCACTAATATCATGATTATCTTCGATTAATCGCATTACCGACGAGCCTGAAAAAACAATATGCAAATCGGGAAAACGATCGTAGCATTCACGAAGTTCTTTCGACCAGTTTTCATATTTAAACGTTTGATCAATCAACAAAGTTCGTCCACCTTGACGATAAAATTGCTCTGCAAAACAGACCAAACTATGCTCTGTAAAATAAAAATTATTGAAATTGATATACAAACAACAACGGTCCGTATCAAATTTTTCTTTGGCATATTGCAGCAGAAATGTTGTTTTCCCAACACCACGACTGCCTTTTATTCCTATCAGGCGGTGCGACCAGTCGATTTCGTCCATCAACAAACGCCTTACTGGCGATTGCACGTGTTCGACCAAATATTTATGTGTTCTATAAAATGCTTCCATAGATATAGAGAACACAAAAATACGACAAAAAACGGATTTTGCAAAGTGGAGATAGCAATTTTTTGGTTAAATGTTTATTCCGACTTGTTTTATTGCGAAAAAAAAATGAAATTATAGGAAAGCGAATGCTTTTTAAAGCTCGTTGAAAATCTAAAGTACATTTAGTACTTGCTCTTTTATCTGCTCCAATTCGTCTTTCATGTGTACGACGATTTTTTGCATTTCGCTGTGATTGGCTTTGGAACCAAGCGTATTTATTTCGCGACCAATTTCCTGAGAAATAAATCCAAGTTTTTTTCCGGGAGATTTTTCGTGTTCAAGCGTTTCGATAAAGTAATGTAAATGATTCGTCAAACGTACTTTTTCTTCGCTCACATCCAATTTTTCGATATAAAAAATAAGCTCTTGCTCCAATCTGTTTTTATCGTAATCTATCTTTTCGGAAAGTGCTTGAAGATTTTCTTCCAAACGGCTTTTTATTTTATCCACTCGTTCGGCTTCGAATGGCGCAATTTGCTCAAGCAAGGATTTTATCGTAGCAATTTTACTACGGAAAACGGCCTCCAAAGCCTTTCCTTCTTGCTCACGAAATGCCTGCAACTGCTCTATTGCTAAATGAATTGCCTTTTTCACTTCATTCCATTCCGCATCTTCAAGCTGTTCTATTTCACTTTTCATCACATCGGGCATACGCAGCAATACATCAAACCAATTTGCCGGTTTTTCGATACCCAAAGTTTGAGAAATAGCCGTTATTTGCTCATAGTAAGAAGCTACAAGTGAAGGATTTATTTTGGTTGCCGACTCTTTATCCGAATTATCCACATACAAGGAAAAATCAATTTTTCCACGCTCCAAAGCCTGAGTTATTTCGTTACGGATTTCAATATCCTTTTCGCGGTATAAACCGGCAATACGCGTCGATATGTCGGCTTGTTTGCTATTGAGCGATTTTATTTCTACAATAATCTTCTTATTTCCATATTCGCAGGTAGCTTTACCAAAACCGGTCATCGACAATATCATAATTCTTTAATTTTACGTATTATTTTTCAACAAAAGTAATGCTTTTTCCTCAATGCTAAAAAAAACTTCAATCATTTGAAGCATATTACATATATCATTTATAGGTAATAAATTAAGATAAAGGAATATTTTTGTTTTCATTCTAAACCATTACCTTTGTCTCAAATTGTTTATTTCTTGATATAAAATTATGCTAAAAATTTGTCCCAATGAGTAAAACAAAAAAGATCATTCTTAACGAGAACGAATTACCCGAAAAATGGTACAACATAGTAGCCGACATGAAGAACAAACCCATGCCGATGCTGCATCCCGCTACAAAGCAAGCTATTACAGAAGAAGATTTGCATCCTATTTTTTCCAAAGAACTTTCGCGTCAGGAGTTGAATCAAAGCGATGCATGGATTGAAATTCCGGAAGCTGTACGGGAGCAATATAAAATATACCGTCCTACTCCACTTGTTCGTGCTTATGCGCTGGAAAAAGCCTTGGATACTCCGGCACATATTTATTTCAAAAACGAAAGCGTAAGTCCGGTTGGTTCGCACAAGCTGAATTCAGCCTTGGCTCAAGCTTATTTTTGCAAACAGGAAGGCGTAACGAACATCACCACCGAAACCGGCGCCGGACAATGGGGAACGGCTTTATCTTTTGCTGCCAAAGTATTTGGCTTGGAATTAGCGGTTTATATGGTAAAAATCAGTTATGAGCAAAAACCTTATCGTCGCTCGTTGATGCAAACTTGGGGAGCACAGGTTATTGCATCACCAAGTATGTCAACCAAAGCCGGACGCAAAATACTAACCGACCATCCCAATTATCAAGGCAGCTTGGGAACGGCAATTTCCGAGGCAATTGAACTGGCTATACAAACTCCTAACTGTAAATACACACTTGGAAGCGTATTGAATCATGTTTCGCTGCATCAAACAATAATCGGACTCGAAGCCGAAAAGCAGATGGAAATGGCTGGAGAATATCCCGATATTATTATCGGATGTTTTGGAGGAGGATCGAATTTCTCGGGTATCAGCTTTCCATTCCTCCGCCACACGATAAAAGAAGGACGAAAAACACGTTACATTGCAGCCGAACCAGCATCTTGTCCTAAATTGACGAGAGGTATTTTCGAATACGATTTTGGTGACGAAGCAGGATACACGCCACTTTTACCAATGTTTACACTTGGACACAATTTCTCTCCGGCAAACATCCATGCAGGCGGACTTCGCTATCACGGAGCAGGAACCATTGTCAGTCAGTTATTAAAAGATAAACTTATAGAAGCAACTGATATTAAACAGTTAGATTCTTTTAAAGCAGGCGTGCTTTTTGCTCAAACAGAAGGAATTGTTCCTGCACCGGAATCAGCTCATGCTATTGCCGCGGCTGTAAACGAAGCTTTGGTCGCAAAAGAAGAAGGTCGTAAAAAAACGATTTTATTCAATCTTTCAGGACATGGATTGATCGATATGTCGGCATACGATCAATATTTATCGGGCAATCTAGTAAATTATTCATTGGAAAAAGAAGATATCGAAAAGAACATTAGCCAATTAGAAAAATTAGCGGAAAAATGTAATTCCAATCAGCAGTAAAGAGAATAAAACTAAATATTAAATTTGAATAATACTATAAACGATTAATCACGAACTAATTTTTTTATGCAAAGTAGTTTTGTCCTCATTATTATCGCGGCGTATTTCGGAGCATTGATGCTCGTGTCCTATCTGACTGGAAAAAAAGGCTCGGACAACGACACTTTTTTTAGAGCCAATAAACAATCACCATGGTATCTAGTGGCAATCGCCATGGTAGGCACATCAATATCGGGCGTAACTTTCATTTCAGTTCCGGGATGGGTAAGGCATACCGATATGACTTATATGCAGATGGTTCTGGGCTTTTTTGCCGGCTATTTGGTCATTGCATACGTATTGCTGCCGCTATACTACCGACTCAATTTGACAACCATTTACGGTTATCTCAATCAACGTTACGGAAAAAAATCGTACAAAACAGGGGCTTGGTTTTTCCTTATTTCGAAAATAGTAGGTGCTGCCGCTCGTTTGTATTTGGTCGCTTTTATCCTTCAGAAGCTCGTTTTCGATGCTTGGGGAGTACCTTTTGTTATTACAGTTATTGGAATCATTATCATTATTTGGCTTTACAGCAACAAAAGCGGAATCAAAACTATCATCTGGACGGATTCCCTACAAGCCATCATGTTTATTACAGCCTTGACACTTATCCTGTGGCAAGTTGCTCACAAACTTGACCTTAACCTCGGCGGAATGGTTTCTGCAATTTCTGAGAGTCCACATTCGCGTATCTTCGTTTTTGACGACTGGGCAAGCAAGCAACATTTTGTCAAACAGTTTCTCAGCGGTATGTTTATTACTATTGTAATGACGGGACTCGATCAGGATATGATGCAAAAAAACCTGACTATCAGGACACTTAAAGATGCTCAAAAAAACGTCATTACTTACGGATTTGCTTTCATTCCTATTAATTTGCTTTTCCTATCGCTGGGTGTATTATTATTGCTTTTTGCAAATCATAATGGCATCACCCTTCCCGAAGTTTCGGATAACATTTTGCCTTTCATTGCCAGCCAGCATTTGGGCAGTGTAGCCTTTATCATATTCATAATAGGAATTGTTGCCGCAGCATTTTCGAGTGCCGATTCAGCTCTTGCAGCACTTACAACGTCCTTTTGCGTGGATATTTTGGGAATGAAAAGCAGCGATGACTTGTCTGTACAAAAGAAAAACATAAAAATCCGACGAAAAGCACATATCGGAATCAGCCTCGTTTTCATAATCATTATTTTAATTATCGAAGCCATTGGTTCCGACAGCATCATCGATGCTATTTATAAATTAGCATCCTACACTTATGGACCGCTGCTCGGATTGTATTTCTGTGGTCTTTACACCAAGTTACAGCCTATAGACAAATATATTCCTTACGTCGCTATCGGAGCACCTTTGCTTTGCTTTGCTTTCGAAGTGATTATGATGCAATTTTTCTCCTACAAAGTAGGCTACGAACTATTGCTTATTAATGGCGCGCTTACCGCGATGGGAATTTGGATTTTATCAAAAAAGAGAAAAAACTATCCTCATTCTTGATACTTAGCTAAAAAAAGAGTATTTTTGAAACTCTGTTTACAAAAGAAATCACTAATAATACAATCAGGAGAGATTGATTTGTAAGATTTTTGAAAACAGAATATATCGACAATTAAAATTTGAAAATTATGAAACTGAAAAGAATTCTATCATTAGTCCTTTATTCGCTTTTGTTTGTTTTTGTTATTACTTCGTGCAAGAAGAAAAAAGATGAACCGGTCATTGATTACACATTAGAAGATAAATCTGCCATTATAGGCACTCATAAGGGAACGGTAACCATTTCCGATGCAGTAACAAAAAAAACAACAACCTTTGATGCTGAAGTCGTTTTTGATAAGCAAGATAACACAACGCTTCAATGCGATTTATTAGGTCTAAAAAGAGGCATTACTGCGGTCAATTTCAAAAAAAGCACCGATGATACATACTACTATTTCGACATGCTTACTTTTTCAAATTTTGATTTTATTGGCGGTGAAATACCTTCATATATATTAGAATGGTATTCATACATACAGGACAAAGAGAGAGCAACTATAAACAGCGGTTCCTTTAGTGGTATTAAATATGATAAAGCTACTGCAACGCTAAGTTTTACATTGGCTGCTAGCTTCTCCATTTATCAAGAAGGCACATCAACGTCTGCAGCAAACACAACTGTTACTTACATGTACACAGACCTTAAAAAAATAAAATAAAATTGCTGGAAAAAGCTATATAATACACAGAACGAGGCAATCCACATTTTTTGGATAGCCTCGCTTATTTTTAAAATAGTGACAATATTTATCTTATTATTTTTTATTCGATTAATTTTTCTTATAAAAAACGTCACTCTGGACTTTCTAATTCCGCTAATAAGCTCTCCATCGTTTCAATCCGTTTCCCATCCAACAGCCAATCTTTTTCGCCAACTTCGATTTTCCTATCAGCTTTCGACACCGCTCGATATCCGATACGAGCCAATGCTCTCAAAGTCCAATACAGACGGGTTTTATCCCCCGAAATACAGATTTCTTTTTCCAAAGGATAATTCATGGAAAAATTACCGTTCGTGGCATTAAATATATAATTAGGACTATGAAAAACCCGATTAAAACTTCCATTCAAAACCAAATCTTCAGGAATTCCACATTGCAGCGATTGCTCCGAACTCATCAACCACATGCGATCGGCAACTTGCAAAGCCATGTCCAGTTCATGTGTCGAAAGCAATATCGCTTTTCCGGTTGTGTGCGCCAAACGATGCAGCAATAACATAATTTCAACACGATTCGGCAAATCGAGATGTGCCGTCGGCTCGTCAAGTATAATTATCGGAGTATCTTGTGCTAAAGCTTTGGCAATCATCGCACGCTGACGTTCGCCATCTGATAATTCATTGATTTTTTTATTTCGTTTTGTATCTAAATGCACTAAACGAATTGCTTCAAATACTTTTTCTTCATCAATTTCTGATAAATTTCCCCACCACGAAGTATGAGGATGCCGCCCCATCTTAACAATATCCCAAACTCTTGCGTTTTCAACATCAATACGGTCGGTCAAAACCATAGCAAGCTTTAGAGCTTTTTCATTTTGAGGTAAACTTTCAATACTTTTCCCTGAAAATAATACTTTCCCACTCAATGCTTTTTGTAATCCCGACAATGTACGTAATAAAGTAGATTTTCCACTTCCGTTCGGACCAATCAAGCAGACTAATTCTCCAGAACGAAGTTCTAGATTCAAATCGGATTGAAGCACATTTGACTCTCCTTTTCCAAAATAACCAATGGATAAATTATGTGTTGAAAGCTTCACTTTTATAGTTGCTTTATTTAAAGTTCATTTTTTCAGCGTTTATTTCTGATAAGTATCCAAATAATGATCGGAGCTCCAAAAAGCGCGCTTATTGTATTTATTGGCAAGGTATATGCCGGTATTTGTGTAATAATATCGCAAATCAACAACAAAGAAGCTCCCAATAATATACAAGCCGGCAACAAAACACGATGCGAAGAAGTGCGAAAAACACCTCGTGCAATGTGAGGTATAGCAACTCCTACAAAAGCAATCGGTCCCGTAAAAGCGGTAATTGCTCCTGCTAATAAGCCGGTAACACTCACTATGAGAAATCGTGTTTGTTGAATGGGTATTCCTAAAGCAAGAGCGTAATTTTCGCCAAGCAACAAAGCATCCAAACGTTTTTGTAGAACAAAAGCCATCAGCCAACCGAACAATACAATAGGCAAAAGAATCTGCATATAATCCCAAGTTACGGCACTCAAACTGCCAAAAGTCCACATCACAAAAAGTTTAATCGTGTCGGGATTACTGAAGTTTTGAAGCACTGTAACCACAGAACCGCAAATTGTTCCGAACATGATTCCGATAATAAGAAGTGAAACCACATTACGCACTTTAAACGATACTGCAACAACCAAAAGAAGTACTACTAAGGCTCCAAGCGTAGCCGAAAGAATTAAAGACCACCCGTTACTTATCAACACTGCCGGAAGCGACGCCGATAACATAACCGAAAGTGCCACACCTAAACTTGCACCTGAACTTACGCCCAATATATATGGATCAGCTAATGGATTTCGGAATAAGGTTTGTAACATCAATCCCGCAATAGACAAAGAAGCACCCGTTAAGACTGCCGTAATTGCTTTAGGCAAACGAAAATTGAGCAATATTTCGTAGTTAATATTATTATCACCAATATGACTTCCTGAAAAAACAGCAAAAATCTCATTAAGAGGAATATGAATACTGCCAAACATTAAATCCGCAAGAAATGCAGCAATAGCCACAAGTAAGAAAAACAATATCAATATGCTTGTGCGATTCATGAATTATCTGCGTTCGAGAATAAAATTTGTGTGTTGCAAAACTACAAAAAATGTGGATATTATCGAATTTATTATCTAAAAACCGATAAACAAAAAATCCCCATCCACTTTTAATGGATAGGGATTTCTATATTTATTTAATTAAAAATTAGATCTAGCACATGTTTTTAATAAAACAATGTGTCATCATGGTCGAGGTTCTTGCCAATTATGCTTTCAACTTATTCGTGCGCTTAAATCTGAAATAATCTATAATTATTCGAATAAAGCAATATAAAATAGACAGCATAAAAAACCCGACAAGAACGTAAGCGGCATAAGAAAAAATCGTTACCATAGCATCGGTTTTTTATAGTTAACAAAAAAAATAACAGATAAGATATTTTTTTGGTTTAGTTAGGTACAATAATATGAATAAAAAAGGAGAAAAGCAACAATTAATAACGAATTAACTTTTCTTCGAGTTTTTTCGTTTCGGATTTTCTGGAAACCAGCCTTTTTCAACCCGTTTCTTCTGATCAAAAACTTCGAGAATACTCCAGAAACAAGAAAAAGCGAAAACACCTGACAAAGAAGACATTAATATATTATTAAAACAGATAGAAGCAATTATTCCTAAAACACCAAATACTAAAAAAACCCACCAAGCACCCACTCCCCAATAATACTCTGTTTTTATCACCAAGGGATGAAATAATCCAATGATTAAAAACGTGGCTATACCAATAACTAAACCCAATAAATTGTGTGATTCTAAAAATTCCATGATCTTATATATAATTTGTTTTTGAAAATATATTATTCCTTAACAACAAAATACGATTTTTGTTTTATGAAAGATGAAAAATACCTACTTATATGTCATATAAGCTTTTTGTTGAAAACATTCTACGACTAAAAACCGTTATTTTGAATAAAATTCACTAAATTGCAACGTTTTCTTTAATGTTGGCGCATTTTTGACAATCAACAACATTATCGTAAACTATTGCAGGAGTAAACAATTTAGGGTTTGCTCAATGTCCTACATGCGACAGCTGTATATTGACACCATCGTCAATCCACCTATCGATAAAACTTTGACCAAGCTAAATCTTGCTTTTCGTCCTTGCAATTTCAATGCTTCTTACAATTATTTTGCCAAATTTTGATCTTACAAATTTAGTGGCATTCAATTTGAAAAGAAAAAGAAAATAAACAAAATTATATGAAAACATTAAAATTCAAAAACGGAGATGAATTTCCAACAATAGGATTGGGCACCTGGCTTTCGAAACCAAACGAAGTGTACGACGCTGTTTTGGAAGCAATCAGATGCGGATATAGACATATTGACTGCGCTTATATTTATAAAAATGAAATTGAAGTCGGCATGGCTTTGGATTACGCATTTCGCTACGGGATTGTAAAGCGTGAGGAGCTTTTCATCACATCGAAACTTTGGAACAGCGAGCATGATCCCGAAAACATGGAATACGCCATCAATCGGACATTAAGCAATTTACAATTAAAAAAACTAGATCTATATCTGATACATTGGCCCATTGCTTTTGCCGCCGGAAAAGAATTTGCAAACGGAGTAGAGGATCTGATCTCTTTAGATAAAATGCCTTTGGCTGACACATGGAAAATGATGAATACCCTCAAACAAAAAGGTTTGACGGATCATATCGGAGTATCGAACTTCAATATTCCAAAACTGAAACAGCTGATTGCTGACACAAAGATAACTCCGGAAGTGAATCAGATAGAGTTACATCCTTTTCTACAACAAGATGATCTGCTTGCTTATTGCCAACAGGAAAACATCCTTGTAACTGCTTACTCTCCATTAGGAAGCCGTCATTTAATAAAAACGGATAAAGGAATTGATAAAGAGCCTATAATTACTTCTATTGCGAAAAAGCACCAATGCACAGCTTCACAAGTAATGCTTGCATGGGGAATAAAACGCGGTTATTCGGTAATCCCAAAATCGGTGAACAATGAGCGTATTCACGAAAACTTCGCAGCTCTAAAAGTAAAATTAGATCATGAAGATATGGAGCAAATAAAAGATCTCAATAAAAACTTGCGACTATCAAAAGCTGATTTTGCCGTCTTCCCCAAAGGACCATATAGTCATAAATCAATTTGGGAAGAATAATCTTAATATCAAAACATAATTAATGTGCAGATGCGATAATCAGATATTGCTGCTTTCTGATTTTCGTGTTTGCACATTTTACTCTATGACAAAAAAAGAACGATATAAGCATATCATCAATTGGTTTTTGGAAAACATGCCGATTGCTGAAACCGAACTGCACTACGACAGCCCTTTCGAACTGCTGGTAGCCGTAATTTTATCGGCACAATGCACCGATAAACGAGTGAATATCGTTACTCCGAAACTAATAAACGATTATCCTAATGCCGAAGCTATGGCGGCAAGTTCGCCCGAAGTTATTTTTGAATATATAAAAACGGTATCTTACCCCAACAATAAATCGAAACATTTGGTTGGTATGGCGAAGATGTTAGTTGAGGATTTCAACAGCATTGTTCCCGATGATGTGGATGAACTGCAAAAACTGCCCGGAGTAGGACGAAAAACAGCAAATGTAATCGCATCAGTGGTTTACGACAAACCGGCTATGGCTGTTGATACGCATGTTTTTCGGGTCTCTGAACGAATGGGATTGACCACAAATTCGAAAACTCCACTACAGACCGAACGTGAACTTGTAAAACACATTCCTGAAGAGTTAATTACTAAAGCGCATCATTGGCTTATTTTGCACGGACGATACATCTGCCAGGCTCGCAGACCGAAATGCGAAAAATGCGGATTAACGGAATGGTGCAGATATTATAGCAAATCTTAAAATCAAATCTATATTCCAGTAATTTTCGTAAAAACATCCCAAGCCCGTTCAACATTTTTCACATCGGAAAACACTACCGAACGTCGCCCATTTTGTTCCCGAAGTTTGCATTGATAAGGATTAGCAGCCATATAGTTGAGCAACTGCCCGAAAGCCTGCGATTGGTAATAAGGAGAATTGAGATTGGATACAAGGAAAGCTGTCATCCGTTCGTTTTTCATCACCAGTTTTTCGATGCCAAAACGCATTGCCAACCAGCGTAATCGAACTACCAAAATAAGACTTTTTCCTTCGGGCGGCATGCTTCCAAAACGGTCGGACAAGCGACTTTC
>DAIOHI010000028.1:0-13716 GCA_036744815.1 Paludibacteraceae bacterium | reverse complement strand
CGCGGAGTTTCTGAAATTTACATAAGTATGAAACCAACTATCACGGAGCATATAAAAATTATATAAGTATCAGGCTGACTGTCTTGGAGCATTTAAAAATTTTATAGGCATCAAGACAGTTGTCTTGGAAGTTTTAAAAATTATATAAGCATCAAAACAGTTGTCTCGAAGCTTTTAAAATTTATACAGGCACGAATCCGTTTTATTTAATCTTTATATTACATTTGCAGGCTGAATTTTCGCTGTTGCAGATGTAATTTTTTTGCATTCAAACGTTGCGTTTAATTGTTATAATCCTTGATGTATTTGAATCTTCTTTTTAAATATGTTTTTATGCTAGATTTTCTACGTTTAGTAAAAATCAATAATTATAGATAGAAATGAGCGCTTTGTACACAATATTGCTTTTGATCGTGTCCAATACATTTATGATATTAGCCTGGTACGGTCATTTGAAGCTGCAACAAATGGGAGTGATCAACAACATGCCATTGTATGCTGTTATTCTGTTTTCGTGGATGATTGCTCTTGCGGAGTACGCGTTTCAGGTACCGGCAAATCGGATCGGTTTTGTAGGGAATGGGGGTCCTTTTACGCTGATGCAATTAAAAGTGATTCAAGAAGTGATAACATTGGTTGTTTTTGTACTTTTTTCCTCTCTCGTCTTTAAGACGGAAACATTACAATGGAATCATATTGCAGCTTTTGTCTGTTTGGTACTTGCCGTTTATTTTGTGTTTTTGAAATAAAAAAACATCAAAATCTACTCAGGTAAATCATCCAAATACAGTGTTAAGCAAACGCAAAGATATGACAACAGAGTGTCTTTATCTAAGTGACACGACTTGTCAAGCATTTTTGCTCGACAAGTCGCCCCACAACATTTGACGAATGCTCCCACCTCTTTACTTGTAGATTAATACAAGCATTTACATACTACCTAACTTAAAAAACAAGAGATGGGTGGCAAATTCGATCCGAGAAGCAAAAACTAAATATTAGAATGAAATCCGATGCAATTATTGCACTATTATTTTTATCATCTTTGAAAATTGAGTTCCATAGGGTCTCACTATTCCGTTGGTGCTACCAGTTGAATGCGCTCCTCCCAAGTAGCCACCGCCTCCTTCATTAGGTGGTCTGAGTACCACAAGACGGATGGCATCTCCTTGTTTTGCATCAACCATTGCAGGAGGAATATTTAAAGTATTACGATAAGCATTTACCGACGAAGGATATACACCACGAACAGAAGAATAATCTTCCCAAGTGCTTTCTCCTTTTTTCTTCATTTGTAATGTCGCATTTACTATCGTACTTCCTGAATTACTACCTTTATAACAAACCATGGCACTAATTTCAATCATAGCATCTTCATCTAAGATAAAACTGTCTTCCGAAGCATTAAAAGTTACTATATTATTGCTTATTCTATCGCTTTCTTTCCATGGAACAACTTGCACATCACCTGTATTTATCCCAGGTGTTCTACTTTCATCTCCGGATTGATAGAATGCGAGCTTAGCCTTTACACCTGCAGCTAATTCCACACGCCCAGTTGTAACATTTACTGTTAACGAACGCGTGCTGCCACCATCTGATGGAAGCTTGGTTAAGAATAAACTATCAGAAGCTAACCCTCCAATCACATTCATGTTTTTTGATCCGGTCACAACAGCAAAATCTTTATCATTCATACTGATTGTTGTATTTTCGGTCAGGTTTCCTCCTAATTGGATTACATCAGATATCATCGAAAGTCCATTCTGCACCTTGGCAGATGAGATGTTTTTCCACTCGCTACCACTCCATACATATAAACCTTCTTGGAACAAAAAAGTTGGCACATCAATAGCTGCTCCGCTGTATATATTGAAAACCACCAATCCGGTATGCGTGCTTTTTTGATTTTGAGGAGCTCCGCTTGTAAACATGGGGCGCAAATCGTTTTTGTGAGATAATGCAACGCGGGGAAAAATCAAGCCTTTGTCTGATGTTCCATCTGCTCTTTCTTTCAAATCAAGCAATGCTCCGCTAACTGGAGCTTCTTCGCTACCAATTGTTACTTGCGAATATATAGGCAGATATCCTGCTATCGCAATGAAAAGAATCATTATTTTTTTCTCTAGTCTCATAAATCAATAATGTGTTTTTTTTGATTAATAATAAATTATGTTGTGAGTAATTATCCGAAATTTTTTAAATCAAATAAAAATATCGTTTTCTTAAAACCTGAAGGCAAAAGTATTGAAAAACCAAACAGCAGTTCACCCACTCAATTTAACGACAAGAAGAACAATAGTCTCTCAATTAAGAAACTATGACTATGCGTTGTTAGTCATTCAATTAACAATCAATCAGGAGAAAGTAAATTTTCCTTTTTTTATAAAACTTATGAGCAGATGATGTTTTTTTCTCGATATTGAGAAGGGGTAAATCCTGTTTTTTGTCTAAAAAAACGATTAAAAGTTGATTGGGAATTGAAGCCACAATCGCTTGCAATAGCATAAATTGATAAGTGCTTATTTCGTGGATTCAGCAATTCTTTTTTTACTTCTTCGAGACGATAGGTATTGATAAATTCGTAAAAATTTTGATTAAACTTGGTGTTTAGTAAAAAAGAAAGATAATGCGACGGACTATCTAATTGCTCAGACAAGTCTTTCAGCGTTAAATCCGGAGACAAATATAGTTTTTTGTCTTCCATAAGGCTGAGCAATTTTTCTTTCAGTAGATTGATTTCCGATTCTTTTAAATTATAGGTAGCGTATGTCTCCGATTTGTTTTTCTCTCGCTTTTTGAAAAAATTTAGCTCAAGTCTTACAGCTTTAATAGCAAGGACATTTAACAAAGCTAAAATTACAATATTTACGATTGTCATATTAACCTCACGCTGATTGATATATCCGAAAATAATTGGAATTATTTTTATAAAATGACCTAATATCGTTATTGTAATAACAAGAATCAGCCACGCTAAATCGGGAGAAGGACCGATCGATGTTTTGTTTGTTTTTTTATATGCAATTACAAGTCTTATCGCAGCTGTAAAATAAACAAGGATATACAAAGTCAAAACACTCATTATTAGTATGAAATACTTAGATGTCGTTTCGGGGAATAAAAAGAACAATATTATTGACAGGAGGAATGGCGTGAAATGCAAACTGTCTTTTAAGCGGAATTTGGACTTTGTGATTGTATGTTTTACATAGAAATAGAGAAACACACAATGCGCAAATGCAGAGGACATTTCCCATCTATAATTTAAAGAGCTATAAACAGTGGAAAGTAAAATCAACCATATAGCAAGCAAAATATCTGTCGAATGTCTATTTTTTTTTACTAAAAGAATAATAGCATACATAACAATTAAATAGGCTATTATATAGAGCAGTAATTGTAACATCGGTCAAGGTTAGGTTGTTTGATAATCTGTTTATAGTTGAAATAATGAAATTTACGGTTTCCCCTCATTTTTTCATATTTCAAACGCACAAAGGTAAAGAATTGATTTCTAATAAACAATTCACAACAAATTAATTGTCAGATGTGTTATTGTGATAAACATCAACATATTTTCAGAATAAAGATAACCGAATTACCTCATGTTGTATCTAAAAAAGAACATCGTCCTTTTCAAATAAAATAAGAAGTAAATCCTGTGGAATCCTTCTGTTCATCGTTAAATATGCTAAGTTTTCGATACATAGATTGTTCCTGCGCTAAATTTATACAAAATCGGGGTGCATGTTCTCTGAAAAAGTGCTATTTTTGTCGTCAATTTAAATTGGCTGAAATTAAGGCTGAAAACGATTGGATAAAACCGATGTTTATCAGTTAAAAAGTTTCCATCAGACAACTAAAAAACAAATTAAATAAATGAAAGTCTTAAAATTTGGAGGGACATCGGTTGGCTCAGCCGCCCGAATTAAAGAAGTTGCAAAGCTTGTTTCCGACGGAGAACAAAAGATAATTGTGTTATCCGCCATGTCGGGAACGACAAATAGTTTGATTGAAATATCGGATTATTTCTATAAAAACAATACGGCAGGGGCTTTAGAGCGCATTAATGTATTGGAAAATAAATATTTTGATGTGATTGAAGAATTATATTCAACAGTTGATGTCAAAAAAGATGCGAAAGAAATAATCAAGTCGCACTTCAATTATATCCGTTCCTTTTCCAAATCTGTGTTCACTTTATTCGAAGAAAAAGCGATTTTAGCGCAAGGCGAATTACTTTCCACTTCCATGTTTCATTTATATTTGCAGGAAATTGGGCAAAATACGGTACTGCTTCCAGCTCTCAATTTTATGCGGATTGATAAAAATTCGGAACCGGATACCGCCTATATCAACGAACATCTGAAAAAGGAACTGTCGGAATATCCCGACAAAAATATATACATTACGCAAGGATTTATTTGTCGTAATTTCTACGGTGAAATCGACAATTTACAACGCGGAGGCAGCGATTATACCGCTTCATTGATAGGTGCAGCCATTCATGCCAGCGAAATACAAATCTGGACGGATATCGACGGAATGCACAACAATGATCCTCGTTATGTAGAAGGAACAAAACCGGTTCCGATGCTTCATTTCGAAGAAGCTGCCGAGTTAGCTTATTTCGGGGCTAAAATTCTGCATCCGACTTGTATTTTGCCTGCGAAATTGGCGAATATTCCTGTTCGTTTGCTGAACACGATGGATCCGAAAGCGCATGGAACGCTTATATCGACACAAAATAAAAAAGGAGTAATAGAAGCTATAGCGGCTAAAGATGGTATTACTGCCATTAAAATAAAGTCAGGACGCATGTTGCTTGCACATGGATTTTTACGTAAAGTATTCGAAATTTTTGAATCTTACCAAACTTCCATCGATATGATTACTACGTCAGAAGTTGGAGTTTCGGTTACGATTGATAACACAAAACATTTGGATGAAATACTGAACGATCTGAAAAAATTCGGAACAGTAATGGTTGATTCCGACATGGTTATTATCTGTGTTGTAGGTGATTTGAATTACGAATACGTCGGCTTACAGGCGAAAGCGGTAAATGCCTTGAAAGATGTTCCTGTTCGAATGATATCTTACGGCGGAAGCAATTATAATATATCTTTCTTGGTAAAACAAGACGACAAAAAACGCGCTTTAAATGCATTAAGCAGCGCTTTGTTTTAGAATGCAATTTTTCAAAAGTCTCTAAAAAAGGACTTTTGATGGTATAAATAATTTTACTTAACACCAAGCCCATTTCCTCCTTTACAATAAGTTGGGTGATTTTTTGCCATTGCGTGGAAAATTTCAGAGGGATTTTAATTATATATGAATTTTCCAACACATAAATTTCAATCGCTCAGAACACCTTTTTATTATTACGATTTGGATATCTTGCGCGCAACGCTTGGCGAGGTAAAAGAGCAGACAAAAAAAGACAATTTCACAGTGCATTACGCACTAAAAGCCAATGCTAATCCGGAAGTGCTGCGAACCATTCGTGAAGCAGGATTGGGTGCCGACTGTGTGAGTGGAGGAGAAGTTGAAGCTGCGCTAAAAGCTGGAGTTCCGGCATCGAAAATTGTTTTTGCCGGAGTTGGAAAAGCTGATTGGGAAATTAATTTAGGCTTGGATAATGATATTTTTTGCTTCAATGTAGAATCGATTCCTGAATTGGAAGTAATTGACGAATTGGCGAAAAACAAAGGGAAAATCGCCAATGTAGCCTTACGTATCAATCCGAATGTGAGCGCGCATACGCATCATTATATTACCACCGGACTGAATGAAAATAAATTTGGGATCAACATGTCCGATATTGATAATGTGCTAGATTTATTTCAGCAGTTGAGAAATGTTAAATTGATAGGAATCCACTTTCATATTGGTTCTCAAATTACCGATATGGCATCTTTTCAAGGACTTTGTGTTCGAGTGAACGAAATTCAGCAGCATTTTCTTTCGCGTCGTATTGTGCTGGAGCATGTAAATGTTGGCGGTGGATTAGGGATTGATTACCAACATCCGGACGAATTTCCAATTCCTGATTTCAAAGCATATTTCGACGTTTTTCGACGTCACTTGCACTTACAGCCTGGGCAAACGCTTCATTTTGAGTTAGGTCGAGCCATTGTGGCTCAATGCGGAAGTTTGATTTCGCGTGTGCTTTATGTGAAAGAAGGCGCAACAAAAAGCTTTGTTATTTTGGATGCCGGTTTTACCGATCTTATTCGCCCTGCGCTGTATCAAGCTTATCATAAAATTGAAAATCTGACATCCGATTTATCCGAAAAAGAATACGATGTGGTAGGACCTATCTGCGAATCGTCGGATACTTTTGCGAAGGCTTACGCGATGAATGAAACAAAGCGTGGTGACTTAATAGCATTACGTTCGGCGGGCGCATACGGCGAAATAATGGCATCGCAATATAATTTGCGTAAATTGCCTGAAGCATATACGAATAATAGCTTGTAAACAGAGCTGTACACTATTCTGTTTTGTTTTCCTTACATTTTGAAATGAACTTTAAACTCTAAAAAAATGTCCATTGATTACTGGGGCTTTCACTTTTCAGAAATAGAACTGATTATATTTATCGCCTTTTTTTTAATTTTTTTATATCAAGCTTATTTTTATTTACGCTATATGAAGGGCGTTTTAGCGTATAAAAATAAAATCCGTAAAAATAAAGTTCGTTTTTCAGATCAAAAGCCACCAGTTTCCATCATAATATGTGCTCGGAATGAAGAAGAAAATCTTCGAAAAAAACTTCCTTTTGTTTTAGAGCAAGATTATCCCGATTTTGAAGTAATTGTTGTGAACGATAGTTCGGTTGATGAAAGCGATTACGTACTCGAGGAACTTAAAACCAAATATCCGAACTTGCGGACAACTTTTATTCCGGTGGGAACTAAAAATCTAAGTACGAAAAAACTAGGAATAACGCTTGCCGTAAAAGCTGCAAAACACGAATTACTTCTTTTTACAGATGCCGATTGTGTTCCTGCAAGTAATCAATGGATTTCGAATATGCTGCGAAATTTTGTGCCCGGAACAGATATTGTGTTGGGCTACGGAGCATACGAGGAAGAAAACACAGCACTCAATCGGATGATTACTTACGATACGCTCTTTATTGGATTGCAATATATGGGAATGGCTGTGAGAAAAGCTCCTTATATGGGAGTGGGACGAAATTTGGCTTATCGTAAAAGCTTGTTTCTCAGCAATAATGGTTTTTCAGACACGGTACATCTTATTTCCGGCGACGACGATTTATTTGTCAATAAAGTAAGCAATAAGCATAATACACGGATAGAAATTGCTCCGGAAAGCATTACTCTTTCCGAAGCAAAAAAGACATTTGATAAATGGTTTTATCAAAAACTCAGGCATATATCCGTTTCCGATAATTATAAATACGGAAGTAAATTGCGCTTGATTATGGAACCGATAACTCGAGGTCTTTTTTACGCTTTGCTTATTGTGTTGCCAATTGTTGGAAATCTGATTACAATAGGCGCAACCGCTTTACTTTTCTTAATCAGAGTTGCTTTCCAAATGATTATTATCAATAAATCGTCGAAGTATTTCGGTGGGCGAAAGTATGTTTTCATGCAGCCTATTTTCGATATTTTCCTTCCATTGGTTAATATCTATATCCTGCTTATGAAACGACCTTTTAGCGAGAAAGGCAAAATTACCAAATGGGAAATTTGAAATTAAGTCAGCATTAAAAAGATGTGATAAATAATGTCAATCATTGTTTTGTGGAAAGATAACGGTCTTTAATAATTGCAATTCTTGATTCCGCTTTTTTAATTTCTTTTTCTAACAAAGAAATATCTTTCTTTTCAATCCAAAAGTTGTAGCTTTCGGCAATCGCTTTTTTGTCCTGAGGAGATAAAATATAAGAATAATTCTTATCTCCTTTCAACGTAATTTTTACTTGCTTATCCGCGTATTGGTTGACAAATTCTATAACGGGAAGCGTTTCTTCATTTTTAAAAGTAAGCATTTCCCATCGCTGTCCGTTGTCGGTAAAACTGTAGTTTGATGAATTTGAAGTAGGAATAATAGCTGTTTCGGCAAATGAATTGCCGAAAGAAGCTGTAAGTTGTGTTTGATTTAATTTTGCGCCCGAATAATAACTTGTCATATAAATATTGGCAAGCTCATCGATATAAATTTTCAGAAAATTACGTCCAGCATTCAACTCTGTGCGCAACGAACGATGTACATAACTGCCTATGTTCTGATATTTTTCATCTTTCTCAAATTTAAAATTAACTTCCATTGCTTTAGCTTTTTCTTGCTTTATTTGCAGCATACTATCGCAATAGGCAATACTACGAGTAGATTCTCTGCGAACGATGGTATCCATATATGTTTGAGCAGTACGGCGCTTATCTACCATTCGTGGATAAAGCAAGTGAATGCTGTCAATTTCAGATTTAGCACTGTTGTACGCATACTCATCTATGAGTTGCTCTATTTTTTGTAAACGTTCTTCAGCTTTTGCTTCATCCGATTGCCCTGAAACGCAAGATGACAAACTTATAAATAACACAACAAATGCAATTATAAATTCACTAAGCCTCATATTTAATTGAGTTAGAAATTAATGTTTATGAATTTAATTGAACAACGTAACGTGTCATCTAAATATCATCGTCATCGTGATAATACTGATTACGGCTTTGCGCTTGTTTTGACTTTCCTTTATATGAATACCCATATCCATATCCATATCGATGTCCGTATCCACCTCTGTCGTATCCACTTCCGCTTTCTTTAACATCATTAAAGACAATATACATTTTTTCGACATTATCGGCTTTCAATTGTTGACCTAATTTCTTGAAGAAGGTCTTATTTGTTTTTTCATATCTTACAATAAACAAATTAACATCAGCCATGGATACTACCGCATAAGCGTCAGCAACAAGACCTATAGGGCTGGTATCTATAATGATATAATCGTACATGTTTCGTAATGTAGCCAAAAGCTCTTTGAGTTTGTCAGAACGAATAATTTCTCCCGGATTCGGCGGAATTGTGCCACCGGGTAATATGTCGTAGTCAACATCTTCAAGCTTTATGATTACATCCTCAAGCAAACATTCATCAATAAGATAATCGGTAAGTCCATAAGTTGGAGGCTCTTGTCCGAAGCTGCCCATTACACTGGGCTTTCTAATATCCATATCTATCAGAAGGACTTTTTTCTTGGTCATAGCATAGACCGCCGCCAAATTTGTTGAAAAATATGTTTTTCCATCTCCCGATTCTGTTGATGTTACCGAAATTAAAATGTTTGTTTTCCGTTGTGCTATAAATTCAATGCGGGTACGAATCACACGGAACATTTCGGTAAATGATGAGCGTGGCTTTTTTGCCACAATAACAGGATCCGTATTTCGCGTATGTCGAACGGATCCAATAACCGGATAAGATGAATTTTTTTCTATTTCTTTTACTGATCGAACTGTATTATTTAAGAACTCTTTTAGTAAAATAATTAATACTGGAATCAACAAACCGATCAGCAAATACATCGTCAAGGTTTTAGATGGCTCTCCCGAGTTTGTGATTGATATAATGCGGGCTTTATCCAAAACTTCATTGTCGGGGCTGTTGGATGCTTGTTGTATTTCTGCTTCCGCTCTTTTTTGCAGGAAGAATGTATAATAGTTGTCGTCCACACGATATTTTCGTTCAATAGCGATCATTTCAAGCTCTTTGTTGGGAAGAACTTCTATTTGTCTCTGAAGTTCTTGTGTCCGGTCTTTAATGTCCTTTTTTTGAATCTCCATCGAAGCGTGCATGCTTTTTATTGTTTCAGATATGCTTTTTTTGAGGAGATCAAGTTCTTGAGTATATTTAGCATAATAAGGATTGTTTTTGGTCAAAACGCTTCGTTTCGATTGTAGATCGTTTATTTGTTGAACCAGTTGCATGAGTACAGGTTCGTTCATACCAATACTTGAAGGTGCCAATACGGAGCCTTCTTCCATATTTGTAGAAAGATAATCCTCCAAATGATGTAAGTATTTTTCTTTCAATTCAAATTCAGCTTGTTTGGAATCGAGAGCAGTAGCCTTTCCGAGCAATTCGCTGGTATAACTCGATACGTCAACAATTTGATTTTGCTGTCTAAACTTCGTCATGCTATCTTCCGATTTCGAAAGAGATTCGGAAACAGATGTCAATTGTTCGTCTATAAATCGAATTGTTTTTCGAGCTGCGTCGTTTTTTTTATTCAGATTTTGCGCCAAAAAAGTTTCGCTTAGTTTGTTGATAAAATCCACATCTCTTTCGGGAGTTTGACTTACGAGCGAAACATCCAAAACAGAAGAACCTTCGTTGACAAAATCTAGTCTCAAACGAGGTGAAAATTCGGAAACCAAAGATTCGGTACTTCTAAATCTGAAAAGCAATTCCAAATTTCCTCCGTAGTTCGGATTTTTATTTATCGTGATGAAGAACATATTATGCAACAGAGGCTCGCCAAAACGTCCATCTACTTTAAATTCGCTATGTTTTTTATCGTCAATAGTGATGGTATAATTTCCGTTTGCTTGCGTATTGATCCTAAATATATAATTATAGGCTTCGGGAGACAAATAATCAAAATTAATATCTATCGGTGAACTTTTATAAAGATAGTGTGTTTTGAACCGTCCTTTACTGATGTAATCAACTTTTAGTTCGGGTATATCATCAACAACTTTACAGAGTAAATCGTAAGAAGCCAACATAATGACTTGATTGTTTACATTTCTATATCCGGCTTGCAAACCAAAACCTTGCATGATAGCTTGAGATCCGGAAGCCGATCTGTATTCGTCGATCATTATCTTTCCGGTGGATTGATAAACCGGCATCCACGATCGGTTTTTCATGTATGCAAATCCCAATGCAAGTAGAATAAATATTACGAATAGATACCAATGATGTAGGGCAAGAGTCAGCCAATACATGATATCAAAACTGGATTCTTCTTCTTGGAATTGTTGATTTATATTGTTTTGTTCCATAATAAATTATGCATGATTATTTTTCTTCGCTTACTTATTTCCTGTGTAATATAAAACAGTGAAAAACAGAGTTATTGAGGTTGTAATAAGTCCTAAGAATGAGCCGTAATTTGACACCTTATAAAAGCTGGAAGGAGCTCGTTGGACATAAATAATATCGTTCGGATAAATATAGTAGTAATCAGATTCTATAATAGACGCCGGACGTATATCGAATTTTAATATTTTAGGTCCTTCGTCTGTTTCCCGCAAAATACGTACATGCTTTCTATCTCCCGATTGGAGCAAGTCTCCTGACAAAGATAAAGCTTGAAATATAGTTAATCGATCTTTATATACAGGAAAGATTCCGGTTCCGATATCGCCGATTATTGTAAATGTCTTATTCGCAAGCGTTAATTTTACTGTCGCATCAGGAAGAATTTCTCTCATTCTTTCTCCAATCATTTTTTCGGCTTCTTCAATAGTTAAACCTTCGACAGGAACTTGATTCAAGAAGGGTAGGTCGATTGTTCCGTCCGAATACACACGATAAGACAACATGTTTTGAGCGTTGCTTGAAGCTGTTGCGGCAGGCATCATTCTCGGTGCGGTTTCGTCAATGGTTATGACGCGGTATAATATTTCGTCGTTAACACGGATTTTATAGTCTTGATAAATTGCAGTTTCATAATCCGGTAGATTTTTATTGTGTTGCTGCAATAATCCCGTATTGCGATATGTGTAGCAAGATGTACTTGTCAACATCAAAATACACAAAATTAAAAATTGAATCTTACTTACTTTCATTTTTATAAATTAAATCAATTCCGGGTTTATTTTATATTATCCTTAATAAAGGAGTTGTATATCAACACTCCGAATGAAATTGTTGATATTGTGGTTGAGAACACGGAAGCCAAGTTCGTCATGCTGAAAAACTGCTCGTTGACAGATTGGATATATATAACGTCGTTTGGCTCAATGTAATAATATTCGGAGTGAATGACATCAACGCTTCTTACATCAAATATCTTTATTTCTGTTTTTCCATTTATTTCTCTCACAATGCGCACTTTGCTTCGGTCTCCATACAGATTTATATCTCCTGCCATAGCTAATGCTTCAAAAATATTCACTTTATCTTTATTTAGCGAATAACGTCCTGAAACACCTGCTCCAATTATGCTGAAATAACGCTTTGTAACATAGATATCAACCGAACAAGATGAAACTGCCGAATCCAGTTTTTCTTCCAGCAGATATTTTACTTCTCTCGTACTTTTATCCAAAACATAAAGGTCGTCAATCAGCGGGAAAGATATATATCCATTGGGTTTTACCGTATATGTATATAAATCAGATAAGGAAGAGGACATCATGCTTTGAGTGTTTGTACTAGAACTTCCGTTAAGAATTGTTCCGATATCGTTATTTAACGTATACACTTTTATGTATAAACAATCTCCTATCCGCAGCCGATAGTCTTGATAAGACAAAGTATCTTTATAAGCCGGAACGGAAATGTCCGGATTTTGTAAGTAGTTGATTTTTCGTGAAGTTATGCATGAATTAAACAAAACGACGAAAAATAAAACCGGGAAAATTATAATTGAGAGCTTTCGTATCATTCTTTTTCTGTTAAAGAAATAAATGCAAAGATATTAAAATACTGTATCAGATGAAATAAACTTAAGTTTTTTATTCAAGCGAAATTATTTAAGTCGAAAGGAGATGACAAAAACAATACCAAATTTTCATTAAAACTTTTCATTAAAACAACTTTAAGCTTTTTTTTGTTGATTTGTATTGAAAATATAAGGATATGAGCGCATTATAAGTTGAAAATAAATTATTACCTTTGCACCCGATTTTTATAATATATACGTTGCGGGTAAAAAATCCGAATCAAGCTGCCGTAAATTGGCACTGCGCTTCTTGTGGGCTACACGTTTTTTTACTGAATATTTGCCGGATAAAAACTACTCGATACGTGTGCTAAAACAACTACATAATAAACAATGACTTTTAAAGAAATGAATTTAAAAGCCGAGATTCTGTCTGCGATAGAAGAGCTTGGCTATGAGTATCCTATGCCCGTACAGGAACAAACAATCCCATTTGTACAGACGAGTGTTGCCGATTTGGTAGCCTTGGCGCAGACTGGAACTGGAAAAACCGCTGCTTTCGGGTTACCCATTCTCAATATGATCGACATGCGTCTCCGTCAGGTGCAGGCATTGGTGCTGGCTCCCACGCGCGAACTTTGCATTCAGATTTCGAACGATTTGAAAAATTATTCAAAAAACATGTCTGATTTACATATCGTTCCCGTATATGGAGGCGAGGATATACGTGTGCAATTAAAACAACTTGACCGGAAACCGCAAATAATAGTGGCAACTCCGGGGCGTTTGATTGATTTGATTGAACGAGGCAAAATAGAGCTTGGAGCAATTAATTTCCTTGTATTGGACGAAGCGGACGAAATGCTTAACATGGGCTTCAAAGAAGATATTGAGACGATATTGGAGCGCACGCCTGAAACAAGACGCACTTTGCTTTTTTCGGCTACTATGCCGAAGGAAATTGCAAATATCGCACGGCGATACATGAAGGATTTTGAAGAAATAACCATTGGAACTCGTAACTCCGGTTCCGAAAATGTGGCGCATATTTACTATGT
>DAIOHI010000027.1:0-14015 GCA_036744815.1 Paludibacteraceae bacterium | reverse complement strand
AAATATTAATACTAAAAGTAATACTGCTAAAATTTTATTCTGTGTCGTCATATAATTTAATTTATAAATACTTCTTATTTAAATATACTTACAATGATTAAGGTTTGTGCTCTGATTTTTATTTATATTTTCAAAAAAATCTTATTCCGATGCATAAACCAAAGGATAAGAAACACAATGGATACATTCCCAAATTGCAACAATACGACATAATAGTTTCCGAGATATTGCTCCATGCCGAAAAAAAGTGATTGGGTAATACAAGCAAAGTTTATAATCGTGTATAACATATATGCCATAATCGAATTCATGCCGTATATTTTGAGCCAGCCAAATCCTTTTATGTATTTCTTGTGATCAATCAGATAGAAAAATAATGCCATTAGCAAAAAACAGATTCCACTGCTGTACAAGGTCATGGAACTAGTCCAAATCTTTTTTATAATTGGCATTTGTAAGCCCCACAATTTCCCAACGATAATCATAGACACACCAACAGCAACCAACCAACCCACTTTCTTGATGGATTTCACTGAAGTTTTCATGATATGTCCGGCAAAAACACCGGTCATTACCGTTACTCCAAAGTTTAAACTGCTCAATATCCATGTATAACGATATTCACCAAAATCAAGTCCTTCGGAAGAAAATGTCACTCCAGCTCTGAAACGTCCCAAAACCACACGGTCAATATATTCTGCCAAGTTATTATCTGGGCTAAAGTTACCGCCGCCCCATTCTCCTATTTTCACAAAAGTAAGAAGAGCCCAAGAAATTAAAAGTAAAAGAGATGTCGTAATGATTTGCCCTTTTAGTTTAAAGTTCATCAACAGTAAAGCGGAAATCAGATAACCCATCGCAATAGCTTGAAGGGTATTTGAATAGAGAAAAATCTTATCGAGGTTCAGACCTAAAAGATTGCCTTGGCACATCATCCCAAATATCCACAATAGTAAGACACGCTTTAAAACACGCTTATATATTGTGGACTTGGAATTATTGTCCATGTATTTGGAAAAGGCAAAAGGCATTGAGACACCCGCCATAAAAAGGAACAATGGCATGATGATATCCCAAAAAGCAAATCCCTCCCAGGCGACATGTTCGAAAGGTTTGGCTATTTCTGTCATCCACGGAGTATTAACAACACCCGAAAGCGTGATCAAAATCGGTTGGAAAAATACCAAACAAAACAAATCGAATCCCCGCAATATGTCTAAAGATTCTAACCTAACAATAGGAGATGCTTTCATGAAATAAAAATATCCGGTTTTATTCTATCGTCTGCTTGAACAGAAAATTATATCCGGTTTCTTCGTCCCATATATTTTCATTCGCAAAACGAATAGAATACTTCTCATTACCATTTAACGTTTCATTCGCATCTGTCAGCTGCAAGCAAACATCATAATCTCCTTTCGATAAGGATGGCAATTCAATTTCTTCTTCAAGCGATATAGACTCACCTCCAAACCAAAATCGAGCATCTTCTTTCGATACATGTTCGTAAACGATTTGTCCGTCATTATTTCTAAATAAAAATTTCAAAACATATCGATGATAAGGTGCTGCAAAACCTATGTTATCAAATGTTATTTTAACATTATACAAATTAGCCTGATTATAAACAGCTGGATGTTCTGCCTTAGTCAACACAAAACGATATCCCAATCGTTTTTGTATTTCATCAAAGCAACCTTTTTGTTTCCAATCACTTAACACTGCCAGATGATAATCTTTATTCAAATAAGACCAATGATATTTCGTCATCTCATTGATTGCCTTTTGGCATTCTGCGTAAGACGAGGGTGCGCAAGTTTCTCCTCCCATGCAGGTATATTTACTATCGGTAGCCGCATAGTTACGACTCAGCGTAGAATTATAGGTACCCATATCGGTAGCATCCGCTAAAAAGCAATCGTTATGATGGGCTAAACGTGCTTTTTTCGTAGCATTATGTGCCTCGCTTCTTATCAATGAATCTTGAAATGAAATATTTAACATTTTTGTCTTTATTAAAGGAGTGCGCATGCTAATCATCCTATCCTCAGGCATTACATCCAATAATGCATCAACAATAACTTTTCGCTTAGCATAATCGGGTGCACTCGCATTTCCGTAATGAGTTGAAAAATACCATTCTCCCCAAGCACCAATAAATCCAGCTTGAAAAACAGCAATTACATCCACATTTTTTTGCAAAACAGGAGCCAACTGAGCGATATGAGCAAGTGTTACATCTTCTGTAGCATCAAAAATAGGAGCCAATTCGCTTTGAGAATATGCAAAACGAAGGATCGCTTTGTAACCGTTTTCTCTTAACGTCTTCATGTTTTGCTCAATCAAATTCAACATTTTGTCGTTAATCGGTCCATCTATAAATTCTCCTAAATAATATATGGTAAGTACGAGCGAATAACCTAATAATTGTCGCTGAGCATTCAAACTGACCGAACTCAGTGCTTGAGCGTCTGAATTGTCAAATTGTTTATGAATGTACATTCCTCTTTCGGGATTCGGGAAAATAGAATTATCTTCTACAAACTCTTCAACACGAATATTGTTATCAGGAAGAATTTGATTTTCTTCTTTACAATGAATGTTTGTTAGTGTTATTATTAGTAATAGAAATAAAATCTTCAATTTCATGTTTTTATATTTTTATTATCAGTTTGCTTGCGAAACACATCACAAGCAAACTGATTTTACCAAACCATAATCTTAGCAAACATAAATTCGGTCTGCTATTATCAAATGTGTGTTTTATTGTATTGCTGCAATTCCTGTTTCCAAATTCAAAACAAGAGGAGCGCCAGCAGACGGAATTAATCCTTGAGTCAACCAACTCTCTTCAAAATAAAATGAGATACCAACCGTCTTCTTGCCAAGTCCTACAATTTTTGATTTGTCCAAATAAAATTCGAATTCATAAGACGCGTCCCCTTCTTTAGGCTCACCCCATAGACAGAAACCTGTTCCTGATGCAACTATTTCGTCCCAAAGCCAGTTAGCCACCCCGGGCTCTCCTGTGTACAAAAACAAAGGACCATCCTTACCTTCTACCGAAAGTTGCGCCATAGTTTCAAATCCAGCTTCAGCATACCAAGGCAAATAACCTGTTGCACTTGACAAATCGTAATCGAAGAAAACAGAAAGATAGGAAGTAGGGAATATATCTTTATTCGCTTTTCCATAAACGAAAATATAATTTTGGTTCGAGCATAATTTTATTTCTTCCAACTCTTGATAAGTAGCATCTTCTTTCGGTTTGAAAGCTGTTATATTTGCCCAATCATCAAATTTTCCGTCAATAAGAATCCGATCTCCTTGAAACAATTCCTCTATTACGACTTCTTTTGTTAATTCATTCGTTCCCGAAGCATTAGTAACTTTTAATGTTACATTGAATTTACCTGCACTTGCATATACATGTTCCGGATCCTTTTTAGTTGATTCGTTCTCATCTCCAAATGTCCATTGATAGCTTTCTCCGTTTTCAGACAAATTGATAAATTGAACTTTAAATCCTTCTATTTTTGTTGTAAAATCTGCAACCGGATTTTTATCCAAATTTTTTTCGTCGCCGCAAGATGCGAACAAAACAACACTGATTAAAAGTGCAGTAAATACTGAAAATTTAAAATTTAATTTCATAAAATTTATTATTAAAAAGTTAGACAAATAATATCATTAAATTATTACATAAAAAATTGATTATCGAAGTAATACTTTTTTAAAAAACTGTTTCTCATTTATTCTTACTACAACCATGTAAATTCCTGAGTTTAATTCTTCACTAATAGAAGTTACACGACTAAAATCCGAGACTTGTTGTCCATTCATAGTATATATAGATACATCGGACTGCTCTTTCAAAGTGATATGAAGCATATTCGAATTTACACTAACTTGAATATCGCCTTCTGACCCTACAGTGTTATACGAAGTTGCAGATGTGTTACTTAACGTAATTTTTCCTACTTTCAAATTAGTATCAGTTGTTGTTGGATTCATCAATTTAAGCATATATTTCCCCGAAGGAACATCTGATAGATCGAGAGTTCCATAAGTATTTTCTGTCATATCCGTATTTGTCGGATAATTAACTGATGTAAATGTTTTTACAAGCTCATTGGTTGACATATTTATAAGTGATAACTGAGCCTGCCCGCTACCGGAGGACTTCGTAGTCATTTTAAATTCATACACTCCAGGTGTTACCAAATTTAATGCCCAGCTAGCCCAATGTTTCGGATTTTCAGTTGCTGAAGTTCCCGATTGAAAATCAAGATATTCAGCAATATTTGCATCATTCATGAATGGATGATAATAAGCATTCGTTGATGTAAAATCAGCTGCTGTACTTAATGCAACTTCCGTTCGAGATTTTATCGTGAAAGATTTCCGTTGTGCAAAGCCCGCATCACTTCCGGGAATATAACCAGATGCCTCCCAAGCTTCATTTGTGCTATAATAATAACCAAATGCCATGCTATACTTCTCGCTGAGAGGTATTGCTGTCAAATCGGAAATAAGCAACTTTTGCTCAATAGTACGTACATCACTCGAAAAAGCGCGATTTCCATCGCGAAACACCACCCAGTTCCAATCCCATTCATTTGCACCCGGTGTTCCAATATAATTATGAACACTTAATCCTTGTATAAAATAGTCATTTCCTGATGAGACATAAAGCCAATCGCTTTTTTGCCCTGTTGCCGAACTAAAATCAGCATCAACATATAACTCCAATCCAGGTCCTGCATTAGTATTAAAAGCATTAGCCGCATCAAGGCTCACCAAATAATAAATATCTGTAGCATTAGAAATAGTCTTTGTATAAGGATAGACACCCGGCTCGCTAAGAATCGGTACCGAATTCCAATCCGACATATTGCCATCAATAACAATTTGGGAATTAGCTGCGGATAGCATAAAACCTGCTAAACACAAGGAAAGTAATGATTTCTTCATAAATGTTCTAATTTAATTTTCCGTTTATTATTTATATTAAACTGCTAGTTAGTTTGATTTGCACCAATATCTATTTTATTATTTATGACACGAGGGTTTCCATCTATATCGGTTTCGCCATTTACCGATAGAGATATCACCGCTCCTTTATTTTTTGCAGGAGAAGTATTGGATATATGAATGTCAGGAATGTCCAAATCTAAAAATTGTGGATCTTTATTTATGACCGAAGACTTATCACCATCGCATGCCGACTGCCAGTCGGTGAAATTTGTATAAAGAGTTCCGTTCCATACCCATTTATATAAAATCTGCGAATAATAAAGATTGTTATCAATCGAATTGTCGCTGCCACCCATTGTCTGTTTATTGATAAAAACTCCTCTATTCTGCCGCGCAAAAATGATGTTGTTTTTAATTACATTTTTGACACAGTTTTCCGTCAATCGTATTTCTCCTTCAATCTCATTTGAATAGCCCAAGTTTTTATTATTGAAGTAGAGCGTATTATTCACAACAGCACAATTAATCGTTCCACCGGTAGTATAATCGACATATCCACCTAAATAAATACCTGCAAGAGAATTGCTGTAAACGAAATTGTTTCTTACAATACAATTTTCAGTGGGGAAATTATTTGTCTCACTCACAATACCGATTCCTCTTCCGCTGTCGTAAACTTTGTTTCGTTCTACGATAATATCTCTTGCACCATCTACATAAATTCCAATCGCTCCATTATGTTGACTATAAGCAGGAATAGGTCCGCTAGTTCCATCAATATTAAAAACCTCGTTGTCGCTAATTACACCATTACGCGCATAGTTTAATGCTGGAACAGAATTTGCAGCATAGCCGCCGGCAGCAACAATGCCGATATTTTCTCCATTATAAACTTTATTTTTCCGGACAATAAAACCATCGACATAACCGTTAATTGTCAGGTTTTCGCTATAACCTGTATTGCAATCATGTATTTCATTTCCCTCAATCAATATGTTGCGCAATGCAACATTAGTATTTCCGATAACCTCAATTCCATGTCCATTTCGTCCATTTTCGGGAGATACATTATGCTCTATATTGTAAATTTTATTATTCCTTATGATAATATTTTCTGAGCCCTGATCTACGGTAAAACCATTCACAATTACATAAGGCGTTGCACTTTTATAATTGCAAACATCGAAGCCTTCAAATGTGATGTGTTTGACGTTGCGAATTGTTACCAAAGCTTCTTTTTTTGAAACAGAAAGCCCTGTCCCGTCAATAATGGAGTTTTCGCCTGGATATGCTTTCAGTGTGATAGGTGAGCTTGCTTCGCCCGATCGAGGGAAAACTATTTTTTCATTATAAACCCCTTCACGCACTAAAATCGTATAACCGGGATTCGCTTTATCCAATGCCATTGCAATGCTCCGAAAAGGACTGTCAATGCTACCTTCATTATTATCATCACCATTTGATGCGACATAATACGTATTGGCAAGAGAAGGCAAAGTTTCGTTATTTGTACAACCAATCCCTGCCACATACAACAAGACTATACAGCATATAATAAAGAATGATATGCTCTTTTTTTTCATTTGGTTGTTTTTATTTTTTCCCATACCAATACGTCATTATTACTCCCAACCCGGATTTTGTTTTAAAATATCCTTTCCTATCAAGTCTATTTCAGTTTGTGGTATTGGAAAAAGATAATGTATAGCTGGATCAAATTTTCGCTCCATAACCATAATATTCTCTCCTCCAACTACTTTGGGTATTCCATAGCAATTACCATCCATAACGTTTTCAGCTATTCTCCATCGAATAATGTCATCTCTACGTTGCCCTTCAAAGCATAGTTCTGCAAGCCTTTCGCGACGAAGGATATCCCGAAGTTCTGTTTGAGTACCACCTGTAACAGCCGGATATTTTGTTGTTTCTTGAATATCTACGCCGTAAGCTCTAGCACGCAAAGAATTTATAGCATCATATACCGATTGATCAATGGAATTCGCTTCTATTTTTGCCTCGGCATAGGTAAGCAAAACTTCAGCATAACGAATAAGAATAACATTACTTTCTGCCTGAATCAGATTATTACTAACACTTGTGTTATCCAAGAATTTTCGAACATAATATCCTGATTGAGATGAATTTCCGGTTTCTCCCGGATAATCAATGGTTCCATAAATAGGAACCACATTTCCCCTGTAAGTCGCTCCGGGATAAATTATTGACATATAAAACCGTGGATCTCTATTCTCATACGGTTTTTCTGAATTATATACAGATGAATTATAAGAAGACTTTCCGTCGGTACAAGGGAATTCATCAATAAAGCTCTTTATCGGATTAACTCCACCCCAACCTCCGAATGTAGGATAATGAAGATATATCTGCGTATAGTTTGCCATTTCCTGACCTACATATTGCCATGCATAAAGTATTTCACTATTATACTTATTCGCGCTTTCAAATAATTCTTCATAATCGGGAAACAAGGTATAATCGCCAAAATCCATTACAGTTTTAGCTGCTGTCGCTGCTTCGTTCCATTTTCCGGCATACAAAAGGACTCTTGCTTTCAAGGCATATGCAGCTCCTCGTGTTATTCTCCCTTTATATTCGTCTGAGTAGGTTGTTGGAAGAAGATTGATCTCGTCATCCTTCAAATCCGCCAAAATAAACTCCAATACCTTTTCGGCAGTATCTCGCGGACGTTTCAATTCTTCTAGCGTCAGCGGCTCTTCAACAATAGGTACACCTCCGTAATTAAGCAATAAGTAGTGATAAGCAAAAGCTCTCAAAAACTTAACTTCTGCGATCATCCTTTTTCGCTTGCCCTCATCCATCGTCGGTCTATTAATGTTACTCAAAAAGACATTACAAGTCCTAATAATACGATAACGAATAGCCCACTGTACATATATATAATCATCAAAAGGACTTATATTTCCAGCTCCCAAATTATTGTAATTACTGCCTTTCCAAACATTAACAGCTTCGTCACTTCTCGCCGAGAGTCCGAGTAGTTGATCGTAATATATATTCACATTTTCATAATCGGTGTAACGAGAATAAACACCGACTAATGCATTATAAGCATCAGTTTCATCAGCCCAAAAAGTATCTTCAGACAACATATCTTTGGGACTTAAATTAAGAAAATCATCATTGCAGGCTGTGAAAAGAAATAAAAAACTGATAGCCAAAAGGAAACAATTATATTTTTTCATGTTTTTCATTTAAATAATTGTTATACATTAAATTAAAAAGTAAGATTTAATCCGACACTATACGTTGCAACCATCGGATATATATTACCCTCTCCCCAAGGAGTTTCGGGGTCAAAGCCTCTGAAACTTGTAATTGTAAACAGGTTGTCAGCATTTATATAAACACGGCATTTATCAATACCTAGTTTGCGCATAGTATTATCTGGGATGTTATATCCAAACTGCATATTTCGCATTTTAATATAGCTAGCATCTTCCATAAAAAAAGAATTTACTTGTCCATGATTGCGACTTGCGCTACTTAGTGTTAATCGCGGATAACTGGCGTTCGGATTATCCGGAGTCCATCTATCCATATGGTATTTCAGAGCACTGCCCCCATTGTAGAATGCTTGCGATGCAAGATTGGTCAGATATCCTTCTACTTGAGTTACGCCATGTAATGTTGCTAAAAAATCGAATCTACGGTAAGCAAAAGATAATTGAAGTCCCATGGTAACAGAAGGAAAGGTGTTTCCTAAACTCACTCGATCTTCTGCCGTAATACTATTATCTCCATTTTGGTTTTTATATTTCAAATCCCCTGGCGATGCGCCTCCGGTATAATCTTGCTTTGGTGAATTATCAATTTCTTCTTGCGATTGAAAAATTCCAATAACCTCCAAACCATAAATATTATTTATCGGATCGCCCACAGAACGACCTGGAGTATCAGCTCCTTTGAGGTCGGTAATTCTGTCATTTACTTTGGACAGACTTAATTTAGCTCCATATTCGAAGTCTGCTTTTTTTTCCTGCCAACCAATTTGAAGTTCAAATCCTTTATTTTCGACAGCTCCAGCATTAATAGTTGGAGCATAAGCACCCAACAAAGCCGGTTGCGGCAATGACATTAATATGGAATTTGTGTTTCGAACAAAATAATCGAAGGTCACAAATAGTCTGTTTTCGAGCAAATTAACATCAACTCCCGCATTCATCATTTCTGTATTTTCCCATCCGATTGTTGCGTTAGACATGTAATAATTTTCGGCAATACCTGAGTATAGAACATTACCAAAACCATACAAACGACCTAAAGAATAAGTGTTCTGATAAGCATAGTTTCCTATTTCTTGATTTCCCAACAGCCCCCAAGAGCCTCGTAATTTAAGATTTGTAATTTGATCTACATTAAAAAAGTTTTCTTCTGAAATTCTCCAACCGGCAGAGAATGCAGGGAAAAATTCAAAACGATTTTCTTTTGGGAAACGGGAAGAACCATCGTATCTAAGTGTGAATTCAAATAGATATTTTGAGTCAAAAATATAATTAACCCGTCCAAAAGCTGAGCGTATGCTGTTTTCATAGGTTGTTCCACTATTGGTTGACGTTGACACATCTCCAGCATTTATCTGATCTAGTAAGTTGTTACCCGGAAGATCATAACGACCAGCTGAAATGTAAGAACCGGTATATTTTCGCTGTTCGTAACCTAAAACCGATGAAATATCATGTACTCCAAAAGTTTTATTGTAATTCAAAAATGTCTGCATATTCACAGCCACATCCTCACCTCTGCTCTCATACAAATAAGGGCGGAATTTCTTTCCTACACTTCCGTCTTTATTATACAGAGACATATTATATTGTTGCATTTTTGTATGCATGAATGTTGAATTGACTGATACAAGTCCTTTTATCGAAAGAGCTTTTGTCAATTTAATATCAAGAGTTCCTATAGATGTGAAAATATCATCGGAATATTTATCATATCCTCCGTCCTTAGCCTGTGCCACGGAGTTATGTTCATTCATGAAAGCTACTGGAAGTCCACTTGACCAATTTATCGGAGTAACGGGCGTTTCTCTGTATGAATAGTGCACCAATTCTCCAATACTTACGTATGGTTGTTGCTTATTTTGCCGTATATACGAAAAATTTAATCCAAAATTGATTCTCGACGAAATGTCAAAATCAAAATTTCCTCTTAAAGTATAACGCTCAAAATTTGTCTGAGAAATCAGTCCGTTTCTATCCAAATATGCCAATGATACATTGTAGCGATTTCTCGCCCCACCTCCATCTATTTGTACGTGGTGACTATGTTGAAATCCATTTTCAGATGACAATAATGCTTCTGTTTGATTAGAATTTGGATAGATATCTGGATTTCTTGAGTTTTTGAAATTCGTAATATCCTCTGCCGTATATTTGGGCTCCAATCCGTCATTTTGCAATGCTTCATTATACAGAACTGCATATTCGGAAGAGTTTACCCACTCTGGAAGACGGGTTGGTTTTTGAAAACCGGCATATCCCTTGTAAGATACTTTTAGATTTCCTTCAACACCTTTTTTTGTTGTTACAAGAATCACTCCATTTGCAGCGCGTACGCCATAAATGGCAGCTGACGCTGCATCTTTTAATACACTTATATTCTCGATGTCATTAGCATTCAAAGATCCCATATCCCCAGGAATTCCATCAATTATAATGAGTGGAGATACGGAATTGAAACTACCAATTCCACGAATGACAAACTCTGCACCATCTGCACCCGGCTGTCCTGAACGTTGAATACCGGTAAGCCCTGGAGCAATACCGACTAAGAGATTAGAAATATTTGAAGCCGTTCTGTTTGATATTTCTGTTGGTTGAATACTTGATACAGCACCTGTCAGATTAATCTTTTTCTGAGTTCCATATCCAACAACAACTACTTCATCTAATAATTTTTCGTTTTCCTGTAATACTATTTTGAACTCTGTTCTATTACCAACAGTTATTTCCTGTGTATTATAACCTAGATACGACACCGTTAAAACGGCATCAGGAAAAACATTTAGCGAAAATCCGCCAAGAGCATCTGTCATTGATGCAACAGATGAATTTTTAACGGCAACCGTTGCTCCAAAAATCGGTTCTCCTTTCTGATTTTCGACAATACCCAACACGTTCTGTTCGCTGTCTGCTATTTGTTGAGATATCCTTTTATAAGAAATCGTAATACTTTTCCCTTTTTTGGTATAAACGATATTCTTATCTTGAAAAGCCTGAGTCAGAATTTGATCTATTGTGGCATTTTTTAAATCAACTGTAACTTTTGTATCAGAAGCTTGCTTGTCCGAAATAAAAAAAGAATAACTGAATTCCTTCCCTAATTTCTTTACCAGCTCATTCACCTGAACATCAATCATCTTAATACTTCTTCTCTGCTCGTTATTAGCTTGTTGAGCATTAATATTAAATGTAGAGAAGATACCGGATAACATTAATATCCATAGGACTAAATACCGTACTTTTTTCATTTTTGTGTTTTTCGATGGTTTTTCTTTCATTTTTTCACTAAATTTGCAACGTTTTACAATAAAAAGGTTCTAACATCTTTGATTCAAAGATGCAGAATTTAACTAATTGTAAGATTACCAAATTAAAGAACCCGGACGTATTCCCCAATATAGACGGGTTCTTTTTTATTCAATATATTTTTATATACCTATTTTATAGCTTCATTGACTAATCATACTGTGTGTTTTTTAATTTTATTTTTTTCCTATTATATCAATAATTGATTCCTCTCGGAAATTATAATTAAATTTCAGTTCACCCTCAAGAGCTGAAAGTATTTCATCAACAGATTGTTCTATTAGGAATGAGGCGGAAACATATTTTTCTGAAATTACTTTATCTCGGATATTGATTTTCACATGATATATATCTTCCAGTTTTTGTGTCAACTGCCCAAAAGTGATGTCACTATAAATATAACGACCTGCTGTCCATGCAGTATTGTATTGTAAATCGATTTTTTGTGATATAAATGTACGATCTTCAATGTTATAAATCAACTCTTCTCCCGGAGTTAATTTAATCTGATCTTCATCCGAATCAAAACGAACGGATCCTTCGACAAGGGTTGTTGTAACTAACTTATTCTCTAAGTCCGACTTCACATTGAAAGAGGTTCCTAACACAACGGTCTCGGTACCTTGAGCTCTCACAATAAAAGGTCGGTTTACATCTTTATGTACTTCAAAAAATGCTTCTCCTGTCAGATTTACGATTCGTTCTTTTTTATCAAAACCAGAATCAAATGTTATTGAACTATTTTTATTTAGCTTAACAATGCTACCATCCTCTAAGGTATAATCCGTTATTGTTTTTTGGCTGGCAAAAGTGGTTAATTGTTTTGGGTAGGTATTGTAGATATAAAACAGCGAACATGATAACACGAAAAACACTATTGCTGCTACCTTGTATAGAGTAGGAAAATAAATTTTACGCTGAGTGGGAATAGGTCGAGAGGCTGTCTCAAATTCTCTCCACAATTGTTGGTCAAAATGCTGGAATGTTTTATTCTCAGTAAAAGAAACTTCGGCATTCCAATACTCTTCTATCTGATGGAATAGAAAAGCATTCTCATCGCTTTCTTTAATAAAGCGTTGCAACTCTTCTTTTTCTTTTAAAGAAGCTTCTCCAGAAAGGACTTTAGCTGCCAACGATGAAAACTTATTTTGCATACCGTTATTATTAGATTGTGGTTTTCTAATAAAGACACGGTTTTTACTTATTTCCCCCATTAGAGAAAAAGAAAAAGAAACATTTTTTATGGTGAATTACTTTTAATCTGTGTAAATAAGAGACTTAAGACAACTATTTTTTTTTCAAAAGTTTCTCTTTTAACTTCTCAACCGCTGCTGCAACTTGTTTTTCTACTGTTCCTACTGAAACACCAAGGATTGAAGCTGCATCTTTATAGCTCTTTTTGTTTTCACGAATTAATAAAAACGCCTGTTTAGTTTTGGAAGGTAGTTCATTTATAGCTTCATTCAAAGCTTCTGTCATTTCTTTTGATATATAAATAGATTCGGGGGTAGTTTCTGTATTATGAAAAAAATCAATCGAAAGCGAATCAATATCTACACTTTTTTGTTCTTTGTTTCGAATATGGTTTAATGCTTTATTTTTTGCTATGATAAAAATATAGTTGTCAAGATTAGATACAGATACAACTTTATCCCAATTCAACCACAGTGTAAGAAAAACATCCGAAGCCAATTCTTCACATTCTAAGTCATTTTGAACAAATAGAGATATAAAACGTAGAACTTTATGCTTATAATCATTTACAAGCATTCGAAACAGACGTTCCGATCGTCCTTCCGAAAAAGCATCTCTTAACTTCGCCATTAGAATTTCAGCAAATTCTATTTACTCTACGATATTCCTTTATTTATAATCAGCAAAAATAAAATATTTTTTACTCCAATCAAATTTTTTAAATTGAACTTTAGAAGTACAATCTCAATTTAACTTCAATTTAGAAGACCAACAACTACCATAGCCAAGCTAGGCTTGCAAAAACAATCTGTGAATTATTCATTGAAGTAGTCAATTCCATATTCGGAGACATTGTCTTCATCGAAGTTACTTTATTGGGGTTTTTCACAGCCAAATGAGCTGCATTTTGAGCCACTTCGACTTCAAAGGCAGTCATAGCTTCGGGATAATATTTATTTCCGACTACGCTGATTCCCGTAATTTTTTCGAACCAAGTACATGCTGCCGTATATCTTCCTTTTACTAGATCGAGATGAAAACCATCGCGACAGAAATTATCGCCAATCGTGCTTGTGCGAGCATTCTGAATAGCTGTTCCCGAAGGAATAATAAAGGCTATATCTTTAGTCGTTTTTTTCACTCTATTCGTCGTATTGACAATAGCTTTATACATGGTCAATTGGTCTTTATTGTAATTGGCAAAACCGCCGTGAGTAGAATTTTGCGCATAAGCCCAAGTGCGATGTAACATATAAACAACATCAGGATTCC
>DAIOHI010000026.1:0-14489 GCA_036744815.1 Paludibacteraceae bacterium | reverse complement strand
AGAAATTATACCGGAGAGAAGTGTAGTAAAAAGAAATTTGGTCGAACACTTTGCGTTTGCTATTATAGAACGCAGAAGTTCTTTGATTCACAAAGAACATAAACAGGGGCTTACAGAAGCCACCAATACTTAAACATTGAAAATGATGATATATCTTATAAAATCAGTATCTTTGTGGAGTAAAACATGATAGTATAATTGTAGAAATCAATATTCTACAATTCATATATATAACATAACGTTCGCTGAACGTCTCGAAGTAGAAAACTGGCACTTTTCACACTTTTCATGAAGAATGAGACCGATGCGCAATGTTCATGCTATACACTGTATAGCGTGGACTTGCCCATTTTCATTCTTCGGGTATGCCAGTACCTCTACTTTGAAATGGCCTGAGCTCCACGCTTCTTTTTTAGTCTGGCGAATGTTCTTGAAGGATGAATTTATAAAAGAATAAGGGCATGAAAAAGTTGAAATTGTACATTACGGCATCGAATGATGGTTATATCGCTCCACCAGACGGCGATTTGGATTGGTTAATCGGCTATCCCGTTCCCTCGAAAGAAGATCACAAAAACTTTGTAGATTCGGTCGATACCGTTATAATGGGCGGTAATACTTATCGCAATATGCGAATAATGGATATTCTCTGGCCATATGAGGATAAAAATGTCTATGTTGTTACGCGCAATCCGATGATGGAAAAGGTAGGAGTGAATTTCATTACCGAAAATGCTATTGAAGCAATCTCTAAACTTAAAGCTGAGAACGGGAAGGATATTTGGCTTGTCGGTGGAGCCGAACTAACATCAATGCTTCTCGATAATGATTTAATTGATGAAATGATTATCACATATATTCCCGAAACTCTCGAAAAGGGAATATCACTATTCTCACAAAAACCTGAAGAAATGGGTTGGGTTTTAAGCGAGGACAAAATATACGACAATAACGCTGTGAGAAAGAATTTCATAAAGGCGTAGCAGATATATAAACAGAAAAGCCTACTTCGCTTTGAAATAGGCTTTCTGTTTTATATGGTTTTCTTAAATACCTTTCTTTCCGTAACATTTACTTCCATCAGGAGATAGGTAGAAATCGAAAGTTTCTTCTTTAGGAGTTCCCGATAGTTGAACGGAATACTTGCATCTGACAATAATCGCAAGCACATCATTCGCATTTCTGCTTTCGTATCCCCGCAGATTATCCGGCACAAGGTTTTTAAGCGAATCTATACGGGCGTTCATCACAGCAATATCAGCATTATACTTATCAATATCGCTCTGCTTTTTGGTTTTTGCCAATAGTTCCTCACTCATTTTCTTGGCAAGTGAAACACGGTCAATGATAAGTTGCTTATCTTTCCTAAATTCATCAGTAAGATAAGTAATACTGTCGGCAACGGTAACATTACCCTGTTCGTTTAACTCAACAATTTTGAAGTTGAGATTTTCTTTTGTGTCACTACCTTTCAGTAAGTGGTCGGTAATGGTTTTTTCATAGTTGCTCTTTGACGAATTAGAACCACCGCAGGAAACCATTAAAACCGCAATTAATAAATAGATTACATTTTTCATGACTATATTTCTGTTTATAAGAGTTTGAATTAATTTAATGTTATTGCAGGGAGTTTTGATGATAGGTTGTACACAATCAAAACATCTGCTTCTTTTTTCGGTTTTGTCCGGGTGTATTCGGTTAATGCTTTCATAACCCATTCCCTGAACGCTTGCGCTTCAAAGGAAGCTACTCGATAACTGACAAAAATCAATGCTTCCAGATTGTATAAAGTCATTTCACATTGACGACCGTTATGCTCGTATTTGTGTATTCGGGTTACGTTTTCTTCCCGCAATAAGCCCGATTTGAATATAGACCGCAGATTATTACCAATCGAACTGACAAATACATTAAACAAACCAGCTATCTCGTGCTTTGTCATCCACAGGGTGCAATTTACGAGTTTTGCTTCAACAATTAGCTGATTTTCATCGTTTTCTTTAATTTTGATATATCCGTATTCCATAATTATACTACTTTTCATCTTGTTGAACATTAAAACCGATACGTTTTCGGGGCTTATTTTCCTGCTCCCTTTGTGAAGCAAGTTCCGTAAGAGCCTGATAAATATCGCTGAACTGCATATTGGTTTCGATCATAAAATCCTCCAATTTACGATTTAATTCAGCGTAACCAAGTGCATATTGGCGTAAAGCAACGAAAGCCCTTATTATTGATATATTTACTTGAATCGCTAAAGGGCTGTTGAGTACACTCGAAAGTTGGGCAACCCCTTGTTCGGTGAATGCGAATGGGGGATATCGACTACCTCCCCAACTTGAGGTGCCAAAATTGCACCTCAAGTTTTCGTTCTCACTTTCTGTCAATTCAAACATAAAATCTTCTGGGAAGCGTTCTATATTTCGTCTTCATAAATCTTACTTTGTATGATTTGTAGTTCCATGATATTGTGATTTATTGATTTACAGCTATTTTTTGTACTTTCATCATCGGTTTGAATGAAAATGCTTCTTCTTTCTCAAATGTATTCGCCCAAAGAGAAGATTTTTCTTCCTCTGAAAGACTGTGCCACATCATAGATATGCGTTTCACTCTTTCAGGATCATTTGATAGAGTAATTGGAAGATTGAATAATGCCATTTTCTCACCCAAAGAAAGACACTCAAAATGTTTATCCAAGTTAGATTTAGATTTAATCTTTTTCTCTTCCAGTTTTTCAGCAAATGAAGCCATGTCATTGCTGACCTTGACATCTGTGATTCTTGCGTAAATTTGGGTAGTTTTGATATTGGTATGCCCTAACATCTTTGATACGCTTTCGATAGATACCCCTTTGGTCAAGGTAAGGGTTGCAAATGTATGTCTTGCAAGGTGATAGCTCAAATTTTTATCAATACCGCACACTGTTCCGATTTCCTTCAAGTATTCATTCATCTTTTGATTGCTCATAACCGGAAGAACTTTATCATCCGGTAACTTTCCAGAATACTTATCTATAATTTGCTTTGGAACATCAAGCAAAGGGACGTTGTAATTAACACCAGTTTTCTCCCGTTTACCCATAATCCATAATCCATCATCAAAAGAAGTTCGGATGTTAGAGTTGCGTAAGTTCTTTACATCTATGTAGGCAAGCCCCGTGAAGCAACTGAAAATAAATATATCCCGTACTCGTTCAAGGCGTTCGGAAGCAAATTTCTTTCGCATAATTATATCAATTTCTTGCTGTGTCAAGTAGCCACGATCTGTCTTCTTGAAGCGTATCTTAAAATTGGCAAACGGATCAATGTGTATCCAACCATTATTTTTTGCCATGATGATAATTGTACGGAAACGTTGCAGAAATTTTGCGGTAGTATTCTCTTTACAGTTACAGGAAGTCATCAGGTAAATTTCAAAGTTGTGCAGGAACATATGATTCACCTCTTTTAAAGAAATGTCTGATACATTATAATACTCCTTTATAAAGTCAGCCATTCGTTTATAGGCTACTACATATTTTTGGAGTGTTTCTTTGGATTTGCTTATACCAACTAATTTGGCAATATCATCATTATGGCGTTGAAAAAGTTCGAGTACAGTCTGATGTTTTACTTCAATGCCGAGAAAGAGATTCTTAACTCTTTCGGCATTTACATTGTTTTCCTTTGTCTGTAACTCATGATACACATTATGAATACTTGTTTTTATAGTATTCAATAAGGCATTGACTTCAACAGCTTCATTAGATTTGCCGATAGCGATACCGGCTTTTGCGTCCCAGATATTGGGATTGACATTTACTTTTGTGTTAAAACGGCTTGGTTCTCCGTCGATGGTAATACGGCACATGATAGGATAAGTGCCGTCTGCTCTTTTTTTGTCTTTCTTTACATAGAAAAGAATGCGAAATGTACTTCTCATAAACTCATTTTTTAATATTACAAAATTACTGTGAACTATTTCAAAATGAACTTTATGCTCTGTGCCAAATCGGGACAACTCCCTGCCAATTTTGACCAAACTGTACCCCCTTCGCTTCGAATTACTGTACCCCCTTGCGTTTTTTCGGAAAGGGGGTACAGTTTAGGTTAGATGCTTTGTCGTTTTTTGTCTTTTTCTTGGCTTTAGACCAAGACATGATAAACGAAAAAAGCCCCTCATATTCACTGAATATGAAGGGCTTGTCTTTCTTTTGGCGCCTCTTGTCGTAGGCTCTCTGCGGTATGGACGGGACTCGAACCCGCGACCCCCTGCGTGACAGGCAGGTATTCTAACCAGCTGAACTACCACACCGTTTTTTATGGGGCATTATTCTCAAATGCGGTGCAAATATACAACCATTTTTTGATTTTACAATAAGCTGAGCGATATTTTTTCTGATAAATCCATAAGCTTTTAATAGTCAATATATTTAATTACGGATAAAATAAGTTCACAAATTGAGTCTTGAGCAGACAAGCTTTAAGTATAATCTTCTTAGTGAAAATAGAAATATTTTTTATATTTATTAAATAACTCAACGATGATGTTTTTCTATTTAATTAAGCATCTTCAATTGCATATCGCTATTGTCTGATAATCAGTGTTTTGTAATGAGTTTTTATAGAAAAAAGAACCGGAATATAGAAATAAAGCATTCCGGCTATATATTCTGCCATTTGGAAGCGAGTTGCAGAAAAAAGTATATATTTGCATATCGAAAATACAGAAACAAACATATATCATGAAAACAACAATTATTGATTTGTTAAATCAAAGCGTTGAGAAGTACGCCGAGAATCCTTTCCTTTGGGAAAAGACCGATGATAAATTTGAACCGACAACGTACAAGGAAACCAAGCAGCAAGCACATGAATTAGCTGCAGGACTTATCAGTATTGGTGTTGAGAAAGGCGATAAGCTTGCATTGCTCTCTGAAGGTCGAAACGCATGGATCATTGGAGAATTAGGAATTTTGCATGCTGCGGCTATTAATGTTCCTCTTTCGATAAAACTGGAAGAAAGCAACGATTTAATATTCAGACTTATTCATTCAGAAGCTAAATATGTACTTGTTTCCGGAGGTCAGCTGAAGAAGATACGAGCAATTATCAATTCGCTGCCTTTGGTTGAAAAAGTCATTGTTTTCGACCAACAACAGGAATATGAAGAGAAAGAAGTTAGTTTCGCTGAAATTATCAAACAAGGCAAAGATTATCTGAAGGCGAATCCGGATGTCGTTACAAAGCGGGCGTCCTTAGTGAAAGCCGATGATATGGCGAATATCAGTTATACTTCCGGTACTACCGCCGATCCTAAAGGCATTATGCTTACTCATCGGAATTACACAGCCAATGTGGAGCAAGCTTTAACGTTAATGACTATTCCCGCTACTTACCGCACACTTATCATTCTTCCGCTCGACCATTGTTTTGCCCATGTTGCCGGATTTTACAGCTTTATGGCATCCGGAGCAAGTGTTGGTACTGTGCAGACGGGAAAAACGGGCTTGGAAACATTAAAAAATATCCCTCTGAATATTAAAGAATTAAAGCCAAGCCTATTGTTGAGTGTTCCGGCTTTAGCCAAAAATTTCCGTAAAAACATAGAAAGCAGCATTCATGCGCAAGGCGGAATCGTTGAAAAACTTTTTAATACGGCGATGAAAATGTCTTATTCTTACAACAAAGAAGGATACAATAAAGGCAAAGGACTACAGGCTTTAAAAAAGCCTATTTTGTTTCTGTTTGACAAAATATTATTTAAGAAAGTACGCGAAGCTTTTGGAGGAGAGTTGGATTTCTTTATCGGTGGAGGAGCTTTGTTGGACATCGATTTACAACGTTTCTTTTACGCCATAGGCATCCCGATGATGCAAGGTTACGGATTGTCGGAAGCAACGCCGATCATTTCCTCCAATAGTTTGAAGAAACATAAATTGGGCTCATCGGGCGCGCTAGTGAAATATATGGATTTAAAAATTTGTGATTCGGAGGGGAAAGAGCTTCCTAATTTCGAAAAAGGAGAGATTGTAATTCGTGGCGAAAACGTAATGGCAGGATATTACAAAAACGAAAAAGCCACAGCTGAAACCATCAAAGATGGATGGCTGCATACCGGAGACATGGGATATATGGATAATGATGGGTTCCTGTATGTGGTAGGGCGCTTTAAAAGTTTGCTTATTTCGAGCGACGGCGAAAAATACAGTCCCGAAGGAATAGAAGAATCGTTGGCAGACAATTCAAAATTTATCGATCAAGTTATTCTATACAACAATCAAAATCCTTATACTTCGGCTTTGATTGTACCGAGCAAAGAAGCTTTGAAAAGTCATGTTAAGAAGGCTGGTCTGGATTGGGATACAAATGAGGGAAAGACAGAGGCTTTGAACAAACTTCAATCCGAAGTGAACGAATACCGAAAAGGGGGACAGCTCGAAGGAAGTTTTCCCGAGCGCTGGTTGCCTGCTGCAATTGCTGTTATCGGAGAGCCGTTTACCGAACAAAACGGATTGGTAAATAGCACGATGAAAATTGTACGCGGTAAAGTTGAAAAACGTTATGAAGATCGTATTCTGAGACTATACGACTCGGGAGCAAAGGACATTGTTAATGAAGAGAATATTAAAGCATTAAGCTGAATATAATAAGTATATAAAAGTTACGTACATTTCAGGATACAAAACCAGAGATGTTATTCATCTTTTTGTCCTCAATCTCGAGGCCGAAAAAACAGCTGAACTAACAGGCATTTCTCGTCCGACTATCAATAAGTTTTATAACGCTTTGCGAAATGAAAAGTCCATTCAGAAATGGTAAAATTGAACTTAATGAAAGCTACTTTGGAGCACGTCGTGTACGTGGAATCCGTAGTCGTGGAGCTAACAAAATTCATGTTTTGGATGCTCAGACGTGGCGACAAAGGAATATAGAAATCGTCAAAAACTGCTCTATTACTGAATTATTGCCAATTATTAGGGTAATAAAATCCATAGATGCAATAATTTTATTCAAACGGCTTAAAAACTTACGATGGGCTTGTGAATTACGGTTACAAAAAGCATTATCGGGGCAAATATGGTAAAAATGAATTGCCTATGGATACAACCATATTAACGGAATTGAGAACTTCTAGGAACTGCGTAAAGTACTCCTTACAAAATCCCGTAGAGTATAACACAGATTTTATTTGCACATTAAAGAGTGTGAAACAAGGTTCGGCGTAGCCAATTCAAAAACAAGATATTCACTAAACTTTAAGAAATAATCCTCTAAAATTATATTAAACCTAATAAAAACAGCTTAATTTCAAACAGAAAACAAAAAACGGACCCTTTCTCAACGAACTAATTTCACATGACGTATACAATGTTTATGAAATTAGGATTTCTATCAAAATATAGAAATATGTCCCTTAAAAGCATTATACTGTCGTTTTTGTTCTGTTTTCGATATTCAACAAAAAACAAAACTCCTCAAAATCAATCGATTAAGAGGAGTTGTTGTACCCAGACCCGGGATCGAACCGGGATGGAAGTGAATCCACTGGTGTTTGAGACCAGCGCGTCTACCGATTCCGCCATCTGGGCGTTAGCGGATGCAAAAGTAAGCTATTTTTCGAAACTGACAAATTTTTTCTACGTTTTATTTTCACTAAAACAATTTTATTTACAATTCAAGCTTACCTGTCGATTTACGATAAATAGGAATTATTTTTGTAGTATCTCGCATCAATGAAAAATTGATGTCTTTATCTAAGCCTAAACGCAAAAGCCGCTGAACGTGCTCGGAAGCTTCTAAATAAGCTCTCAAGTCACATTTTGCCTCATTCCATATCTTAAGAGCAATTAAAAGCGCGTCCGAATTAGCATTGTATTGTCTTTTCGAAAGTAAAATTTCGCAGAAAGCAGCAGCAAAAAGACTATCTTCTAAATTTATTCGATTATTCCATCCTGCACAACAGACAATCACATCACAGTCTTTTGAAAGGCAGTAATCAGCGATTGAACTAATATTAGAAAAAGCGCCAATGAGCACACGCGAGGCTGTAGATACGGCTTCAATCGTCTTAGTTCCGTTGGTAGTTGTAAATACGATTTCCTTTCCATGCACTTTTTCGGGACTATAATCGAAAGGAGAATTTCCAAAGTCAGCAAAAGAACATTTTTCCGTATTCCTCTCCGCTCCTACTAAAAAGCCTTGGTTTTTTGCCTCAATTGCATCCTCAATAGAAGCAACAGGACGAATGGATTTTACTCCGGAAGAGAAAGCGTAACAAATTGTAGTACTCGCTCTGAAAACATCTACAACGATAGCTATTGTTTCTCTATTTTCATCAAAATAAAACGGGAACAATGCCGGAGTGAAACAAATATCTAACTTAGGAATCATCATTTTATCGTCCGTAACATGTATCAATCACGCAATTTCTTCAATTGTTTTTTCTCACCAACAATCCAAACAATATCATGTTCCTGAAGTATTATATCTGCCACAGGATTAGGAATTTGCTCTTCATTTCGCTCAATTCCGATAATCATTCCGTTTGTTTTTTCTCGTATTCCAGAATCTTTTATTGCAATTCCATTCAAATGATTATGTTCATCGACAACAAATTTCTCAACAACAATATCTTCCACATCATAATCAACGCATTGCGAAGTTTCTTTAGCTTCAAATATCGGCTTAAATTTTTGCGCTTGTTCATCAGAAGCAATAACTCCAATATGATCGAAGGGAAGTATTTTTGCATTTGCACCGGGCGCATAAATCAGCTTATCTCCACGCTTTATATACACCACACTAATGCCATAATCTTCGCGCCAAGGTAATTCTTTAAGCGTCCGTCCGACGTATGCAGCATCCTGAGGCACAACCAAATCGACCAAATGAGCATCCCAAGTTGAGAGATTTTCTTTTGAATTCGTTTTATTCTGAATATGCTTTATTGGAGAAGATTTTCGTGCTTCTTCCATTTCGCGACTATTCAGGTTCGACATAAAGCGACTTTCAATATGAACATAAAATTTCTTGATATTTTTTGAAAAAAGAAAGAGCGCAACGATCAACAACGGAACAATTACCACAGCCGAAATAATAGTCGAGAATATCCGATCCACCAAATAACCAAGAAGTATCATTCCAATAATAATCCGAATAGATTCCAATATCAAAAGTGGTCCGTTTTTGTAATTTTCATTTGCCCATAATTCTCTATATGCCATATCGTTCGAACGCTTAAACATAAGTCCCCACAAAAACGGCAAAGTGAAGGCAAAAGAAATGACGAAAGCGATAATTCGAGCGGTCAGTTCGTTAGGAATAAAATCGAGGAAAAACGGACACAACACTCTTACTCCAAGAAACATAATAGCAAAAACGATAATACTGTTTGTAGCTATGGTCGTCATCGTCTTTTTCACGAAACGCTTCCATTCACTTTCCGCCTGAATTGTCTGCGCACTAGCCGAATATCCATCTATCGCCACAATAAGCTTTTTTGGAATGATTCGAACTAAGAAATTATAGAAATTGTCCGAATACTTAATCATATATGGTGTTGTGAAAGTTGTAATTGCAGAAGCTCCCACCGCAACCGGAAATAGAAAATCGCTGATGACACCAAGCGACATTCCTAATGTGGCTACAATAAAAGCAAATTCACCTATCTGAGCCATACTCATACCCACTTGCACAGCTTGTTTCAGCGGTTGCCCCGAGAAAATAGCTCCAAGAGTTGTGCTAAAGAGCTTTCCAAAAATAGTCAGTAATGTTACAGCTAACACGATCCATCCATATTCAACAATTATGGCTGGATTAATCATCATCCCAACAGAAACAAAAAATACTGCTCCAAATAAGTCTTTTACCGGTTTGAACGTGTGCTCTATCTTCTCTGCAGATGTTGTCTCTGCCAAAATAGAACCCATTATAAATGCGCCCAACTCTGCCGAAAAGCCAACTTGCGTTGCAATTACCACCATCACAAGACAAAGTCCTATTGAAAGGATCAGATAGGTTTCTTCATCCAAAAGATTTTTTATTTTTTTGAGCAAAGTTGGAATAATGAAGATGCCCATCAGGAACCAAAGAACTAAAAAGAACAACAGCTTCCCTATGGTAAAGAGCATTTCTGTGCCTTCAAAATGTTGTGTTACTGCAACAGTCGAAAGTAACACCATTAACAATATGACGACAATATCTTCGACAACCAGCACGCCAAAAACAATGCGGGCATAATTTTTAGATTTAACTCCTAAATCATCGAAAGCTTTCAGAATGATTGTGGTTGAAGAACTCGCCAACATACCTCCCAAGAACAAACAATCCATTGTTGACCATCCAAAAGCCTTTCCTAAAGCATAGCCAGTAATGGTTATAAACACAATCTCGACCATCGCCGTTATAGATGCAGAGCCTCCAACGCGCGCCAATTTTTTGAAACTAAACTCAAGACCAAGACTGAATAATAAAAAGATCACTCCTATTTCGGCAAGCGTTTTTACATTTGCCAAATCAACTACAGTTGGAGTTAGCGAAAGATAGGGTCCGACTAAAAATCCCGCAATGATATAACCCAGCACCAATGGTTGCTTCAGCTTCCGGAACAAAAGAGTTACAGTAGCCGCAACAATAAGAATCAACGCCAAATCGGAAATAAGAGGAGGCAAATGCCCAATATTAGAGGATCCAGATTGGTGTGCTAATTGTTCCGTATGAACGGCAATCGTATCTATACTCTGAGTTAACGACTCGACTGACTGTGAAAAAAATCCCATATAATATCCTTTATTTTGTAAAATAATATCTTTTCGAAAAAAACAAAAATACGATAATTATGAAAAAAAACAGTATTCCTATTTTATAAAAAACATGTTTTCGTAGTTTTATTATGCTAAAAACAGTGAAATTTTCAACAAGAAACTATCGAAAAGCATTGATTATAAACAATTAATATCATAAACTTTAACATAAAACGTGAATTTATAAAAAAAATAGGACAAATGTTAAACTAACTGATACTAATAAACGTTTTAATATTCACTATTTGAATAGACTATTAATTTGCAGTGAGATAGGAGTTGTTTAATGAAAACAAATACTTAAAAAGGCTTTGTTAAACATTGCTAAATTATTTTTTAACATTTCAATCTTCATGTAACTTTGCGTTGTATGAAAAAGACGACAATAGGGATTCTTATACTTGTAATGCTTTTGACTTTCATTGGACTAGTCGTTCTACAAGGTCGTTATGTGTACATCAATATAAAAATGAGCGAACAGCAGTTCGACCAAAATGTACGCCGGAGTCTCTTACGAACAGTGCGTTTATTAGAAGAAAATGAGGCACTTCAATACTTAGCACAAACACTTGACGAACCAACTTACAGCATAAAAAGCAAAGCATCCAAAACCTACGAAGCAACGGATAGCTTGCAGACAAATTTGAGTGAAAAGCTCTCTGCCGTTCAACCTAAAATCAGACTATCGACGGGACATGGGAAAGCGACAATTGAAGAAACATCCCGCTATCTGCAAAAAAAATTTCAGCAAAACTTCTCTCGTTCGAAAACAATTTTGGATCAGGCTGTTTTTCGCTGGATGAACGAAGGAAAAACTCGAGCAATCAACGAGCGAGTTGATTTTGAAGAAATAAGAAGTATATTGTCTAGCTATTTGGAGGCGAATGGAATAGACCTGCCATTTAACTTCGCAATAATTGATAAAAACGGGAAAACGATATATAGCAAGTCCAACAACATTGAGCTTCAAAAAGGAGCTACGGAGTACACGCAACTCCTTTTCCCTTCGGAAGAAGCGAACAGTCCGACTTATATTCGTATCACTTTTCCGACGAAGCAGAATTACATTATAAAATCGATGGATTTGTTGTTGCCATCGGCACTTATGCTTTTACTCGTATTGATTGTTTTTGCAGGAACCATTGTAATTATATTCAGACAAAAGCAGCTACACAGCATGAAGAACGACTTCATGAATAATATGACACACGAGTTTAAAACGCCCATATCGACCATATCGTTAGCATCGCAGATGTTGCAAGATCCGGGTGTGGGAAAAACTCCCGATACGCTGAAATATATTTCAAACGTAATTCGGGACGAGACAAAAAGATTGAGTTTTCAAGTCGAAAAAGTATTACAAATGGCTATTTTCGAAAAAGAAAATTCAACTTTAAAATTAACCGAAATGCAGATCAATCCGCTTATTTCGGATATTATTGCTAATTTTTCATTAAAAGTAACAAGCAAAGGAGGTAAAATAATTTCAAAACTAGAAGCAAAACAAGATGTGGCTCTTGTGGATGAAATTCACTTTACGAACGTAATCTACAATTTAATGGATAACGCGTTGAAATACTCAGACAAGCCCTTGCTGCTGACTATTGAGACGAAAAATGAAAAAAACAATTTATTAATCAGCGTTGAGGACAATGGAATTGGAATCAACAAGGAAGATTTAAAACGCGTTTTCGACAAATTCTATCGTGTATCGACCGGCAATTTACATAACGTAAAAGGCTTTGGACTTGGATTGGCTTATGTACGAAAAATTGTCAACGAGCACAAAGGGACGATAAAAGTTGAAAGCGAAATTAACTTAGGTACCAAATTTACGATCATTATACCAATTTTAAAAGACTACAATTATGACTGACGAAAAAGTGAAAATTTTATTATGCGAAGATGATGAAAATCTAGGCATGTTGTTGCGAGAATACTTGCAAACAAAAGGATTTGATGTAGACCTGCAACCTGACGGCGAAGCCGGTTATAAAGCATTTTCGAAGAACAAATACGATTTATGCGTATTCGATGTGATGATGCCCAAAAAAGACGGATTTGCATTAGCAGCTGATGTACGAGCAGTAAACTCTGAAGTTCCAATTATCTTCTTGACTGCAAAATCGATGAAAGAAGATATTCTTCAAGGATTTAAACTAGGAGCGGACGATTATTTATCGAAACCATTCAGCATGGAAGAATTGCTTTACCGCATCGAATCCATCTTACGTCGCGTGAAAGGCAAAAAATCGAAAGATGTAGTAGTGTATCAAATCGGAGAATTCGTATTCGACTCTCAAAAGCAATTATTGTCTTATGGCAACGATTCGAAGAAATTGACAACGAAAGAATCCGAGTTGTTGACTCTGTTGGCAGCAAATGCAAACAACATCCTCGAACGTAACTATGCGTTGAAAACAATTTGGGTTGACGACAACTACTTCAACGCTCGAAGTATGGACGTTTATATCACCAAACTGCGTAAGTTGTTGAAAGATGATCCGAATGTGGCAATCATCAACATACACGGAAAAGGATATAAACTAATTACTCCGCAAGCGACAAAAGAAGAATAAGATTAATTTATCACACAAAAAAAGGTCTAACTCAAATGAGTCAGACCTTTTTTGTTTAATAGCCTACCTTGTTATTGTATCCGAGGCTGTAACATTTTGTTGATTATTATACATTCTTTTGAACGACAGAATGGAATTGTACTTTCTCCATTTGTGTCAATAAAGGACGAAGATATACAATAATCATCCATTTCCGTATCTACAGAATAACCCACAACTAAGTCTGTGACTGCCTGTTCGTCAGGATCAAATGGACTTGTCAATATATTGCCGTCCCAATCTATTGGATTCCCATCTTCATCTACTTCTTTAATCAACTCACCTTTAGCAGGAGCTTTTATTTTGAAAGAAATGATTGATTCTTTACCTCCAGGAAGTGTAAATCCTTCAAGATAGAAGTATCCGGGAACTCTAACTCCATTATCTTCTTCAAATTCCGGATTTTCCGGTAAACCGGAGATGGTAGGAGAATATATGCTTCTATTTACGAATGTAAATTCTTCGTTAAAGTCAATATCCAACACCATATCAGTTACATCAGAAGGATTCGGATTATTAATTTTAATAATAATTTGCACCTCATTCAACGCTACATAACATGCCTTCGATGTTATTTCGGTCTTAACGGCTTCTAACCTAACACCGCCATCTTTGACATAAGTTTTCGATTTGAATCCTACTCCTCGGTAATAATCGGCACTTGGTTGCGGATCTATTAGCACAGGAGTATCATTCTTTATTATAGTAGCTTGGAGCCAAGCCTGATTCTCATAAGTTTTTCCAACAATTACCTCATCATTAATCAGATGAGCTTTAGCCGTAAACATAAAAGCATCAGAACTACCCGGAATTGTCATACTATCAATTTTGAGGACACGCTTATCATCAGAAATTGTAATTTTAAAATCCGGATGCGACATTGCCACACTAGGCATAGCAATCAAAAGACTATCCCACGTTAGATGTTGAGGCAAGGTATCGATTATTGTTATTCCTTTTCGGTCGCAATTAGCACTATAAATTCGGAAAGTATAATCTATCATGCTGGCGAAACCACAATAAGTTACTGTGTCGGTCGCCTGCTTTGAAAATGCTATTCCGGCTTCACTGTAAGGAGGAATAGG